>JADFKK010000319.1 GCA_022564995.1 Planctomycetota bacterium
TCGGATTTGGTGGTCAACAATACACTGCTGCCGAGCGATCGCTGCGGCGACGTCATCGGCCAGCGTGACGGGACGATTGTGGACCTGGGGACGAACATCCTTTGCGGCGCGGCGATGTTGGCTGACGTGGCGGGTGGCGATTTCTCGTTGCTGGCGGGGTCGCCGGCGATTGGGGCGGGCGTGCATGGACTCGATTTGGGCGCGTTGGTTCCGGCCGGCGCGACGGTCTCCGATGTGCCGGCAGTCGTGGAGGAAAACTTTGCGAACTTCACGGTCGACGGTCCCGGCATTTTCGAGTATCGCTTCCGGCTGGACGGCGCTCCTTGGAGCGATGCGATTTCGGTGGACGAGCCGATTGAACTGACCGACCTGGCCGACGGCGCCCACCGCCTCGAAGTGGTCGGCATGAACTATGCCGGCGTCTGGCAGGACGAGGCCGACGCGGTGGTGCGGACTTGGTCCGTTGGTGCGCCGGAACTGCCCGCCGATCTGACCGGCAATGGGTTTGTGGATTTTGCCGATCTGACGGTGCTGTTGGCCGCTTGGAACCGGAACGTCTCGGCGGCCGAGGGGAATCTGGTCGATGCGGACGGCACGCCGGTGAATTTTGAGGATCTGACGGTGCTGCTGGCGGCCTGGACTGGACCGGGAGCCGCGGGGGCGCCGGGAGGCCGCCGGCTGGTCGCGGCTGTAGGAGGCGACTCTGTCGGCGATTTTGTCGGCGCGGATCCAGGGGGCGCCGTCGGAGACGCCTACAGACAAGAGATCGCCGTCGGAGACGCCTCCTACAGACAGGAGGGCGCCGTCGGAGACGCCTCCTACAGACGACGCGAGGAAGTGCCATGGCGAACTACGGCGAGATCCCGCCCGGCAGGTGGGATCTACGGGCGATTGCAAGCCGTGGCGGTCGATCGGGCGATGGGGGAGGATGTGACGTTCGGGCGACGCGGGAGGACGTTCGCGCGGCGAACTGCGGAGCCAACCCTAGCCCTGGCCGGGAGGCCAGGGTTGGAAGAGATGTAAAGCGGGAGGCGCCGCTGCCACGGGGCGCGACCAACGGTCGCGGCTTTATGGACGCAGGGCGGCGGTAAAATCTTCGACCAGCCTTAGAAACACTTCGCGGGTGACGTGGGCGGTCATGGCTCCTAATACGCCCCGCGACACATCACCACGGTCAGCGGCGTCTTGACTAACAACAGCAGGTCGTTCCACAGGCTTTGGTTGCGGATATACCACAGATCCATTCGCACCCAGTCGACAAAGCCGACGTCGCTACGACCGCTGACTTGCCACAGGCAGGTCAAGCCCGGCTTGATCGACAGTCGGTCGCGCTGCCAGGCGGTGTATTTCTCGACCTCGCCGACGATCGGCGGGCGCGGGCCGACCAGCGACATCTGGCCAGCCAGCACGTTAAAAAGCTGGGGAAGTTCATCGATGCTTGTCTTGCGCAAGATCCGACCGAGGCGGGTAATCCGCGGGTCGCGGCGGTTTTTGAAGATCGGCCCTTCCGACTGCTCGTTGCTTACCTCGTGCCGGAGACGTTCCGCGTCGAGTCTCATCGTGCGGAACTTGATCATCGGGAAGCAGCGTCCGCGAAAGCCGACACGCCGTTGTACAAACAGCGGCCGGCCCTTGGTCGTCACCGTCAGCACGAGCAGCACCGTGAGAATGATCGGCGAAAACAAGCACAACAGGCCCAGAACGCCGATCACATCCAGCATACGTTTTGCTGCCAGATAGGCGCGGCTACGATTGCCGCCGGCCGCGACGATCGGCCGGTTGGCGTGAAGATTCCGCAGGGCTAACGATACGGGGCGGCTAAGAGGGTCACGCTTTTGAGGCTGTCCGACCGGTCGTCGGTTGTCGATCGCGGCTGGTGCGAAAGGATTGAACGGACGCGAGACGGGCTTGTCGGCGAGCATGACCATATGAACTTCCCAGCTAAAAGACGCGGACGAGAAACTCCCGAGGTGTTAACGATTGGAAGCAATCGCGATGCCGGGGTGGCCACGGGCCTTCGCTGCCACAGCGATTGTCAACCGTAAGTGATGGTTATCACTAGCGTTGCGTCGCAAGACCCGAGACGCGCCAGACGTGGCGCCACGACAAGATGCGTCGATGCAACGTGGCGAAACCGCAACGCATGCGAAAAAAGTGCAACGGTGTCGCGCCAACGCAACTTCAATAAATAGGTCCGACATGCTGAGCGACAGCCTAGACCAGCATGATGAGTTCAAACCTGCTTCACCACCTCGTTGACCGAAAGAGCTGGCTTCGTCAAGCGGGGTTAATTTGCAATACTTCGATACCAATACTCTCTACTGTAAAGCCCTCCACCGGTAGTTTGAGTACCATCGCAATTTTCCCCCCTGCCGACTGTTCAAGAACTTGGGGAGGCTCATCAGAAAACTCAACGACCGAAAACCCGAGCTCTATGGGATGTGCTGGCCCTTCCGAAGCCTCTCGAAGAGTAATAAGAAACGCACACGAGGCGCCAGGGTCGAGACGAAACAGGCGTACGAGGTATGCCGAACGTCCTTCAATATCGCTTCCGAAAATGCCAAGCACCTCTCCCGAAACAGTCATGCCTCCGCAAGTCACTGAAAGCGGATGTTCAGCGATACAGGGTTTGAGATCGATCAACTGTCCGAGCGGTTCCTCTGCGAGTATCGTTGCCTTTATCCAGACTTGAAACCACGGAGTTGACGAAGTATTGCTAACGATAACCTCAGTTTTCGAAGTCCATTTTCCAGGATGCAGCGTCAGCGACACCGGCGTGATCTGGATGGGATACTTCGGCGGAATTGTCGCGGGGTTCGACTTACACCATTGCCACCAATCGTCGCGATGCCTCAGGAGTTCACTTGGCGAATATTTGTTGCCGATTGGATGGGCTGCGTTGTAGTGTCCTGCTTCAGAATGACATCGTAGACACAGAACGATCGCGTTCTCGATTTCGTCGCTTCCACCTCCCGCATCAGGTTCAATATGGTGAATGTTAGTTGCTCGACCCGCAAATTCCTGACAGACGCAACAACATCGCTTTGACCGCACGAGAGCTTCTTCGCGAACTTTTGGTGAAAATGGCATCTATGACTCGAATGTTGATTTTCCCAAACACGTTAATAATTAATGTCCCCAGCCCCCCTATTTCAGCGATTCCAAATACGCCAGCAGATCGCGCAGCTCGCCCTGGCTCATCACCCGATCGAGCCCCTGCGGCATGACGGAGGTTCTAACGGGAAGCAATTCTTCGATCTGGTCGCGGCGCACGACGATTCCAGCGCGCTGGGCGTTGCGGAAAGTGATCGTCGTAGCCGTTTCGCGGGCGATGACGCCGTCGCCGACTTTGCCGCTCGCGGTGATGAACTTGAAAGTTTGATAACCCCGCGCCAACGAAGCACTAGGCAGAACGACCGCCTCGAGCAGATCGCGACGCGAACGAATCTTGCCGATCGTCGAAAGGTCCGGCCCCATCGATCCGCCATGCTCGCCGATTTGGTGACAGGCCGCGCAGGCAGCCTTGCTGCTGGCGAATATGGCGGCGCCGCGTTTGGGGTCGCCACCGGAAAGAACCGGCGCCAGGGCGGCGAGCTTCGCCCGCTGATCTTTATGGGCCGCTTCAATTCGCGAGACGACCTTGGCGACCGCCGGCCTTAATTCCGCGGGATAGTCTATTGTTAGGTTTCGCACGTCGGCGGCGGCCACCGACTCCATTCCTGGCGACGTGGCCAGCGCTTTCATGAGCGCGGCGGCGGTCTGCGCATCGGCAACGCCATCAAACGCGCCCAACAGCAGCGGCAAGGTCAGCGGTCCGGCCTTGGCCACGGTGGCGGTTAGCCGACGACGCTGCTCGTCAGTAAGCTTTGCGGCGGCCAGCGCCCGAGCGGCGTGAAGTCGATCGATCGGGTTGACGGCCATTTCACATTGTTCGACCAACAGCCGGAAGCCGGACGGATCGAGTGATCCGCCGTGCATGGCCACCGCGGCCCAAGCCGAGGCGCGAAGCGGCAGCGGGCGCGACGTGTCGCCGGCGAGCTTTCGTAGGGCCTTGTCGAAGTAATCGGTTTCGAGCGCCGCGAGGGTAGCGATGGTCTGACGGAGCAGGCGGGGGTTGTCGGATCGCGGTAAATTCGCAAGCGGTGACTTCCATGACTCGGGAAGCACCTTCAACTGTGTACGGGCGATTGTTTCCAGCAATAGAATGCGGGTTTCAATGGACGTGTTCTTGTCGCTTAGCGCCTTGCCGATCGTGGCCTGCACTTTGGCATCGTCGGCGTGGGCCAGCAGAATGCCGCGGATGGTCGAGAGTTTGTCGGCAGAGATTCGCCTCTGGCCGAGCCACTTCTCGACCAACGTCAGCATTCGATCGGTCCAGCCGTCGCGGCGGCCCAGCACATCGAGGGCGGCCTTCTGCAACGGGACATCGTCGGTATCGAGCAGCCGAGCAACCAACTCGCCGTTCAGGCGGCCATCGTCCATCTGATCGAGCGCGATCAGCGCGGCGCGGCGAACCTTGGGGCTGCTGTCGGACAAGCCCGGTAGCGTGGCAAGACGACTGTCGATTTCGATCAGCGCGTAGATCAAGGCGTGCTCTTCGGCGCGATCGAGGTCTTGGTGAAGCGCCGCGAGTAATGCCGCCGCCGTGTCAACGCGGCCGATACGACCCAGCGCGGTGGCGGCCTCGCGGCGAATCGGCGGGTGCTCGTCGCCCAGCAGCGCACAGAGCCGTCGCGCGGCAGCCGCGTCGCGCAGGAGACCGACCGCGTGGACGGCGCTTTGGCGAACGCTGGGATGCTTGTCGCGCAGCGCCCGACGTAAAACTTTC
Source organism: Planctomycetota bacterium (assembly GCA_022564995.1). Lineage (GTDB taxonomy): Bacteria > Planctomycetota > Planctomycetia > Pirellulales > JADFKK01 > JADFKK01. The sequence continues at coordinate 4,829 of JADFKK010000319.1, forward strand.
ATCGCGGCGGGCGAGCCGATGCGGGTTAGTGTCCAGACGGCGTTGCGGCGAATTTGGACGTTATCGTTGGACAGTGCGGAGGTTAGGGTGCCCTGGGCTGCTTCGCCGCGAGCGGCGAGTGTTTGAATCGCTCGCTCGCGAACGGCGAATCGTTCGTCGGCCAGCAGCGGGATGATTTGTTTCGCGGACATCTCGGCCCAGGCGATGTTCCGCCCGCGTGGGTCGGTCGGCGGCTTGCTTCCGGACCGCCTGACGCGATAAATGGCACCCAAGATAGTCGGCTTGGCGATCTGCGACGTGGGACAGCCGATGCGAAACCAGCCGCCCGTGTCGATGACCAGCAAGCTGCCGTCGGCGTCTTCCAGCACGTCGGTCGGATGAAAATCGGCCGACGTCGAAGAGAGAAACTCTTTCCGCTCGGCGCGAAACGTCGAACCGCTGCGAGCGAGCTTCATCCGCGAGACCTTGTGGGTGTTGAACTCGCTGATGAAGAAATTACCGCGGAATCCCTCGCCCCAAGCCGCGCTGCGATAGCGCATCGTGCCCGAGACCGCGACGTGCCCCAGGTTATGCACTTCCCTCAGCAGGTCGCCCGTCCGTTTGAACTCGGCGACGACCTGCTGCTGATCGTGGCGGGGATACGCGCCGCCGTGCATCCAGTGGACCAGGCAATCGCCCCGCTTGCGATAAAACAAATTGACCGTGCCGAGCATTTCGCCCTCGGGCGTGAAGTCAATCTCGACCGGGTTATCCATCCCGCCGCCGCAGTGAACCTGCACGTCGCTGCCGTCGGTCCGACAAGAAAAGATGCGAGCCGCCTTGCCCTGGCTGGTGACCTTGCCGTCTTTGTCGGTGAACTCATGCCCGTGCCGTCCGTCGCACCAATAGATGCGCCCACCCGGCCCCAGGAAGCAGCCGTGAATGCTGGCGGCGTTGCCGTTGTAGCCGAAGCGGTTGACGATCTCCTCGCGGCGGTCGGCCACACCGTCGCCGTCGGTGTCTTCCAACCGCCAGATGCTCGGCGGCGCGGCGACGTAGAGCGCCCCGTCGTGCCACAGCGCGCCTTGGGGAAACGTCATCTTGTCCGCGAAGATCGTGCTCTTGTCGAACACCCCGTCGCCGTTGGTGTCCGTCAGCAGGCGGATAAAATTAGGCAACTCCTTTTCCAAGTCGGCCGTCTTGAGATTCTTGCCCGCGCTCTCGGCGACGAACAGCCGGCCCCGATCATCGAAACAAGCCATCATCGGGTGGCGCACCAAAGGCGGAGCCGCCGCGAGTTGGACCGTAAAGCCCTCGGGCACGCTGATCATCGGCGGCGTAAAAGGAACATCGGCGGCGGTGATCGGGCCAGATAATCCAGCGAAAAGGGAAACGAGCAGCGTACTGAGCAGGGAGAAATTCATGACAAATCCTAGGGTACGGGCAATCCGATCCGCGAGCGATGCGCTGACCATTATAGATCGGTGCGGGCATCGCATGCGAGCGGTTCTCGGAAGAGATACCACCATCACTAACCGGAACAGGCCTTTTTTTTGACCACCCAGCGATTAGAATGCAGGGGCGTCGGAGGCTTGGTACGCATGGGCCTGGTGGCGGTGATTGATTGCCGCTGCTTGTTGGGCTAGACTTAGAATGTTCACCCCAACCCCAATTGAGTTGATGGCCGTTCAGCAGCAATCGACGAAAGTAACGCAGCGAGAGCCGGAATTGCGAAGGCTTATCGCAGAGTGTCGGCACAAACCGACGCTGGCGTTTTACCAGCGCATGGACAGCCTTGGCACGTCACTCGTTGACGACTACGCGTATGCGGACTGGCAACGCGGAGCAACAATGCTAAAGCTCCAAGATAGAGACAAGCACCGGTCGTTCCAAGTCGGTCATCGTGGATTTTCTCTTTCGATCGACGAGCCTGTCACCCAAGGTAAGGCATGCAGTCACGTAAGGCGGCTGATTGAAACGGCGTCGCAGAAACTGGATGCCGAGTCTTACGAGCGCGCCGGGGTGCGTTTCACTTATGTCTGTGAATCAAACAAGAAATTCAGCGACCTCTGCGCCGATGTTGAAAAGAGATTCTTCTGTAAATCTACGACCTTGTCCAGGATTCTCGATGACGTGAATGACGTGGGATTCGTCGTGGATTGCAAGTGCAATGACAAATGGGGGTATGTGATGCGTCTCGGCCCCATGGTTCGCAAACAATGGTTTGAGGTGCAAGACTACTCAGAAAAAACATTTCGTAGCGAGATAGATTTCCAGAAGTTTCAGCAGTCGATTCCCGAGACTTTCTTCTATGTCGACATCGACTATGGATACCAGGACGCAGAAGCCAAAGATGTGGGACCGTTTGTGGAAGACGCTAGCACACATGCACGGAAACTTGCAAAAAACGTGAGCGAGTATCTTGTGAAAGGCGGAGTTTGATGATCGCGAGAAACACAATGACTGGAACGATGCAATTCAACGATGTTGAGGCAGACGATGACACTAATGACGTGATGCAGCCAGATTGGTGGGAGACCCGCCAAGGATTCGTTGCTGGTTCTGACGACGACAAGGACCGACTCTTACCGAGCGGCAATCCTGACGAATCAGGCAAACCACGATCGTCTGAATTGATCGAGCAACATCAGAATGTTAATGTCGAATGGGCAGACGGATTAGAAGATGCGTGGAAGTCAAGACAGCTAATGTCCGCTGTAATCGGCAAGGATTGGCTGGGGCTTCAGATTATGGCGCACCTGCGAGACACCGGCAGCGAGTCGTTGTCTGCGATGGCGTCACAGATGAAAGCCTCTGCGGATGATATCGCCGCCATACTGGCAACCCTCACTTTGTTCGGTGGGGTTACCGTAGATGACAGCAATTTGTTTTTGTTGTCTGCGCGAGGCGCCAGTATTGTCGACAACATTGAACGAAACACTGGAATCGATTTGTCGCCCTAGCCTGCTCTAGCCATGAGTTCTGCTGCTAAAATAATCGCGCGAGTTTTCACGCGCTCTACAAGATTGCAGGACTTGAATTCGTCTTCGGTGTAAAACACCTGATTCTCATTCCTTCGCAGCTCCGCGGGAAAGCTCTCTGCGTCCTTGAAGCGTTCGTGCGTTAGAATCAGCAGCTTTCGTGCTTGGTTGGTCTGTACGAAGTGAGCGATTTCCTCGCCGGACCCCTTGGACGTGTCGAGAACAACGCACAGATCACACGCGAACAAATGCACTAGTTCTTGTTGTTGGATCGTCCACTCAGCCGTCGCCCCAGGAATGATGGACTCGACAGTGTCTCCAAGTTCTTCGCTAAATCGGACGTCGGCGACCGGAAAGTGAGCCGCCAATTCGTCCTTGATTTTCTTCCGTTTCTTGTAATTTATGTCGTCGACGTTGCTCGTACCTGTCCCCCAGACTAGGATCGTTAAATCCTGTCCTCTTAGCCTTTTGTCGAGCAGTTGTTTCATGCGAATGTCAAAGCCCATTGCGAATCGAACCCCGGCTTTCAGGCTGGTTGATGTGACTCGCCGATTTGTTGTAGCGGTCAGTATAGCCCCACCCAGTAGGTTTGTCGTGGGTGCCGTGCGGGGAATCCCTTAACCCGGCTCCTGGACTCCGCCGACGATCGCCGAAAAAGCCTCAAGAGACTCCACTGTCGTGCTAATCGACAGTCTTGCGTCCTTCGAGCCGCCCCTAAACCCCTTTAACCACCGTCGAGATCGCGTCGCTGCCGGGGGTTTGTCGCGGGGGCAGGAATTCTAGGCCGGCGATGACGGCTTGCTTGGAGGGCTGACCGTTGGAATCGCGGCTCCAGCAGGCGACCCAATCGGTCCAGGCGATCGGCGCGGCGGAGTAGAAGAGTTGTTGGGCATCGAGCAGCGGCAGCTTGAGCGGCACGTCGCCGTGGGGCTCATAGGGTGGGTCGCCGTCGAGTTCGTAGAGAGACACGGCGTCGTGCGATTCGTCGGGCCAAACCTGCAAGCCGGCGTGCGTGATTTCCCAATCGGGTTGTTGCGGGGCGAAGCAGGCGGAGATTTGCTCGCCGACCAGCTGCACGCCGGCCAGCTTGTAAAAGCCGGCCAGGGCCGCCGTAAACGTCTCGCGCTGCGGCGCGGAAAGCTGCGCCAGCCAGCCCGGCTCGCGCACCGAGGCCAGCAGCCGGCCGCCCCGCTCCTGCATAAGCAGCACCAACGGTTGCGGGCCGAGATGGCTGGCGGCGATTTTGATCTCGGCGCTGTTGGCGCCCAGCGAGACGTCGTCGACGACCAGCGCGATGTCTTGCCACGCTTCGTTTTGGGCTAAGAGTGCGATCAGTTCTCGCTCTGTGAAATGCCGCACGTCGCGCCGCACGTCGGCCAGCACTTCGCGGTGTTTGCGCGAGTCTTTCCAACTGCCGGACCGCTGCGCCTTGCGATCGGCGCGGCGCAGCCGCTTGTATCGATTGGGGATCGTACCGGAGTGGAAGCCGGGCCGCAGCAGCCGCAACATGCTCTCGCCCTGTTGGCCGACAATCACCGGCTGCAGCTCCGGCGGCCGATTGGCGGCGAAGATCCGCCAGTTTTCTTTCAATTCCCAGGCCAGAAAGCCGAAGATTCCGGGGATCATCGCCGCGATGGTCACAGCGATGCCGAACGCCGCCTCCCCGTAGTAGGTTGCCAAGACGGGTGTCAGTAAAAATGTCACGGGCGGCGTGATTAGCTTGTGTGAGACCGTCACGACGGGGAAGTGCTTAATCGGATTGATCTGTGGTTCGATCAACAGATTGACGCAGAAACGCACCACGAAGGTGACGTAAAACCAGACGATTCCCAGCACGGCCTTGAGCACGAGCCGGGCGTTGCTCTCGCCGCCGCGATAGCGAAGCCACTCGTCGACGCCGTACAGCACGCGCTCGACCGACTCCAATACCTCGCGCGAGATGCTGACAATCAGGTGGAACAGTTCCGCCACAACGTGGATGCGGAAGCGGTAAAAGGCCCTCATGCTCCAGTCGAGCGTGACCTCCTCCACGTTGCGCCCCACGCGCGAGTTGAGCATCAGGGTCCAAAAAATGAAGATCAACGCGAAGGTGCGTAGCAACGGCCAGGCCGGCCACAACAGCCACATCACCGGAAGGCTCACGCAGGCCACAGCCAGCGGTTTGATAATCAAGCGCACGGTGAGCCGGTAGGCGCGGCTTTGGCGAATTTGCTGAACCAGATCCAATTCGAGCAACCGAGGAGGCCACTCGATCAGCGCCGTGCGCATGGCTTGCAGTGCCTGAAGACCAACATTTGCGCAAAACTTCCGGAATCGCCGGTGATAGAGCAATCCGAGCAGAAAGATGCCGAACAGAAGCACGGGCTCAATGTTGATCAGGACAGCGGGATCGTCGTCGCCGCGGTCTGTGATTTTGTCCACCACGTGCTGAATGAAGGCCAGAATCAAATACGCCCCGCCGAAAGGCAACGCCACATAGCGCGTCAGCCAGCGACCCAGCGGGGTGCCGAACGCCAACGCCGTGACGCGCTGCAAGCCGCGCAGGTAAAACTCCCCGCCCCGATAGACCCCGTCGAGCGCAGTGAACAACTCGGTATCAAGTCTGAGCAGTTGATCGGCCCCAATCGCCTCGCCCGTGC
>JADFKK010000320.1 GCA_022564995.1 Planctomycetota bacterium
CGACTATCTTCGTGGCCGCGACGACGCCGTGTTGCAGGGGGCACAAGCCGTCAATGCCTATGTCGACGAGCCGCGGATGACGCAAGACGTAGAAATCTTGGCACTGCGGGCCGAGGAGTTCGCCGAAAGTCTTCGCCAGTTTCTCAACGATCGTTTTCACATCGCCGTGCGCGTCCGAAACATCCGAGACGGCCTGGGATATCGGCTGTACCAAATTCGCAAGCCCAAGAATCGTCATTTAGTCGATGTCCGATCCATCGACAACCTGCCGCCGAATCAGCCAATCGCCGACATTCTTGTCTTGACCCCTGTGGAATTAGTGGCTGCCAAAGTTTTGTCGTATCACCATCGCCGAGGCAGGCCAAAGGCATTCACCGATCTGCGAGATGTGGCCGTCCTGCTGTTGGCGTTTCCTGAATTAAAAACCGCATCCGGGCGCGTGCGCGATCGACTTGAGGAATTGGCACAGGACGACACGCTGGCGTCGACGTGGGACGAAATCGTCGCCCAGGAGATTCAACTGGACGATGAGGATGAGGAGTTTTTTGAATAGGGAAGCACCTTCAATCGTCCGCGGAGCCTTCCGCGACCTGTACGAAACGCACCGCGGCCATTGGGAGGCAAGGACACCGACGACCTCGAAGCCGAAATCAAGAACAATTCGCCGCCGGCCACCCGCTCGGCAACATCATCTTCGAGGACACCCGCATCGGCCATCTGTTCTAAAACGGCAAGCAAGCCATGCGGGCCGACCTGGCCGATCCAAAACAGCTCTGCGATCTTCTCAACGCGCTGTGCGTCTACACCGAGCCGTCACCCGGCCAATATCGACGCCCCAAAACTGGAACTGGGCTGGCTAGCCACGTCCTGCTGCCTATACTAAGCTAATCCAGACTCACGAAGCGTCTTGGGGATCGAGAAACAATTAACGGAAAAGTCTGTCACGGGAGCGGACTTGCTGGTGTTTTTCCAGCATAGCCCCAGAGTCGTTCGGCACGGAGATGCGGGCTGATGCCGACATTGCAATCAAATGCCGACCCGCAACCGTTCGCGAAACGACTTGCAGGTTATGGCTGCACAGAGATTATTCGCCTCGACGAAAAGCTCTCTGAGCCGGAGCAACTCGACTACCTGGATCTGCTCCCGGCGCGAAGCAATCATACGCCAACGCTTACGGCGGTCGCCGAACATCAAGGCACAGCGCTGCTCTACCTGGTGGATGCGTGCGGCAAGACCAAATGCGATGCAGCTTCACATGCAGCCGTGCGTCGCCGGCTTGCGAACCGCAGTGACCCCGCGTGGCTTGGTGTTGTGCGGGCCGGTTCGCTGGAGATTTTCCCCATCGGATTCCACGAGGTGGCGGACACGCAGCCCGTAAAAACTATCGAACAACACAGCGAGACCGCGCCGTTTTTCTTCCAGAGCCTCGTGCATGGTACTTTTGAAGAGAATAGCACGTTGCACGGCACCGACTACGTTTATCGTAAAATCTTTGAATTGCTCACGCAGACAACGGATAGATTTGTGCCGCCGGACGGGAAGGGTCAGATCGACGCGATCGAAGTCCTCTCGATGGCAGGCCGAGCGCTCTTCTTTCGCTTCTTGATCGACCGTGACATCGTGCGAAAGGGCGAGTTGTCCGGCCCGGATGGCATCTGTCCGGCAGCGACGGAACTCAAGGACACATTTTCCACGGCCGAGAAAGCTGCGCAGACTTCCGCGTGGCTCGATGCGACCTTCAACGGCGATTTCCTTCCGCTCATCGACGAATCGATCCCGCTTGACGACCGGGCAACCCGCGAAGCGGCATATCTCCGCTTTTACGAACATACTCAGGATCTTGTCGGCGAAGAGATATTCCAACACCTCCACGCGATTCTTCATGGTTGGCGCGCCGTGGGAGGCGATTTTCAGACCGAGTTCGATTGGGGCGACCTCGATTTCGCCCACATTCCGGTGGGTGTGCTGAGTCAGGTGTATGAGAGCTTCAGTCATCGTGCCGATCCGCGCACGGCTCGCGACACGAGTGTCCACTACACGCCACGCACGATCGCCAGGCTGATGGTCGACGAGGCGTTTGCCGCGGTGAAAAATCCTGCCGACGCGAAGGTGCTCGATAGCTCGTGCGGAGCGGGCATCTTTCTCGTACTCGCCTTTCGCCGTCTCGTTCGAGAGCGTTGGCTCGGTGATAAGGATCAAGAACGGCCCAAGACCGCCGCGATCCAGGATATCCTCTACAATCAACTTCGCGGCTTCGACATCAGCGAGCCCGCACTCCGCTTAGCCGCGCTGGCGCTTTACATCACCGCCATTGAACTGAATGCTTCCCCGCATCCCCCGAAGGCCCTCAAGTTTCCGCGAAACCTCCGTGGCGAGGTACTGCATCGTTTCAGTGACCAAGACGAGGCGGGCAACAAGCCTGCTGTTTTCCCGCTCGGCAGTCTCGGTCCTGAGGTCCCACGCGAATTTGACAAGACGTTTGACATCGTGATTGGTAATCCACCATGGACGCGCCTGCGCGACAGGACCGCGGACGGCGAAGACGACGCGGGCAAGAGAGAACGTAAGTCCGCTATCACTGCGGTCAACGCCCAGTTCACTAAAATTGGGCGTCGGGTTCTTGAAGAGCGCGGCGTGGACGACTTGCCAAAACGCTATCAGAATCCCGACAACAATCCAGACCTTCCGTTCCTGTGGCGAGCGATGGAGTGGGCCAAACCAGACGGCGTCATCGCGCTTGCCATGCCTGCGCGGCTTTTCGGCCGCACGACAGGTTTGGGCTTTGAAGCATGGCGCGCGATCCTGCGAAGCGTCGAAGTGACGGGGCTCATCAACGGGGCCGACCTGCGAAAGACTGCCGTGTGGGAGGGTGTTGATATGCCCTTCTGCGTGTTCTTCGCTCGCAATAGAGTGCCGGGTGCAGACTATCGCTTCCACTATTCAGCGCCTAGCTACGAACCCGACCTCAACGGCGGCGGCCGCTTCCGAATCGATTATGAAGTCGCGCATCCCATCAGCGCCGGGCGCGTTGAGGAACAACCATGGTTGCTCAAGACATTGTCGCTCGGCACTTGGCTCGATGCCGAGTTGATGGAGCCCCTATCAAACCCCGTCAATAAGACGCTTGATGATCGTTGGGTTACGTGGGACGCAGCAAGAAAAAGAACAGGTCAGGGTTATAATAGATCCCCCAATCTAAGGCAGGAGCCCAAAGGTTTTCTCGCTGACCTTCCAGTCTTCGAGAAGCCGAAAGACGGTTTTTCGGTGAATTACGAGGTTTTGAATAAATATGGAGACCTGTTCGGGACCAATTCAGAAGGGCAGAGCAGCGCACACATGCCACGTCGCGAAGAGCTTTACCAACCGCCGTTAGTCATTGTCCCCAAAGCGCCCGGCGAAGATCCCTATTCGCCCAAGGCGTATCTTTCCGACCGAGCACTCGCGTTCTCGCAAAGTTACTACGGTTATTCTTGCTCCGGACATCCAGAAGAGCAAACGCTTGCCGCGCTCGTCTACCTGCTGGCGCACAGCACACTTTTCCGATACTTCGCTTTGATGGTCAGTGTATCGCAGGGAGCTGACCACATGATTTTCACCAAGCGGGACTTCGATGCGTTGCCGTTTCCGGACATTGAGACGCTGCCCGGGGCAACGAAATCGACCATCCGAAGTCTCGCGAAGCGTCTGCAGCATAATGCGACAAAGCCGTGGCAGGAGATGAACGAGTTCATCTTCAAACTCTACGGCCTTGATGCGGATGCCGTACAGGTCGCCGAAGACACGCTGTTCGCCGCCACCTCATATCGCAGGGCGGGGCGGGCCGCGCTCGATTGCACGACTCGTGATACGCGCGTTGATTTCGTGACAACACTGCACGAATCGCTGGAGCCGTATTTCGATGTCTGCGGCGAACACGTTGCAGTTCGCGAGGCAGAATTCCAGCCCGACACATGGCGTGAACCATGGTTCTTTCTGTCCATCTCCCGCGAGGCGGAAACGGTCAACGTCAATCCCAGCCTAATGCGGGAGGCAATGAAGGCGGCCAATCAGCACGGGTGCAGCCGGATCATCGTGCGCGCACCAAGGAAGCGCGGTTTGCTGCTGGGGCTGCTCAATCAGCGCAGGTGGTGGACGATCACGCGAGCACGACTCTGCGCACAGCACATCATCCGAGAACGTCTTGGCGCATGCGGCCTGCCGGAGGATGCATGAGCGAAGCCACATCAAGCGGGTTCTTTACCCTCGGCGTTTCACCAAATCGCTATCGATTACCGCACCCGCGTCTCGGCCTTCCCGTGATCCTGCTGATCCGGCGGGTGTTGTGTCGCGCATTTGAGATGTTGCGGGAAGAGGAATTTAGGCTGGCCGAAGCCAAGGAAGACGACGTGACTGCTGCCCTGCGCGCGGTCATTGAGAGCAACCTCCGTCAGACCGGCAGCGTTCCCGGATTCAACCGACGAAGTTACGAATATGTCGGACGTCAAGGACAATTTGCAAACTTCGACGGAACACGTCGGGGCCTGTCTCCCGATCTTTGCTTCAAACTTCGGCACGATGATAGCGAGCCCGGAATGGTATTGTCCGAGTACGATGCGCTCTTTGTCGAATGTAAACCTGTGGACACTACTCACTTCGCTGGTCGCGACTATTGCGACGACGGCCTTAGCCGATTTGTCCGCGGCGACTACGCGTGGGCCATGCAGGAAGGCATGATGCTCGCCTATGCTCGCGATGGCAGAACCATTGCCGATCATTTGATTCCCGCGATGAGCGAGCCGAAACGCATGACGTCACTCGCCACCGTCCAACCTCCTCAACCCTGTGATGCGCCTGACGCTACGGCCGGCGTACAGGCAGAGATCATTCACATCAGTAAACATCGCCGGGACTTTTCGTGGCTGCACGGAAAGGGCCAAGCGACGGACATCACGATCTATCATCTGTGGCACGATTGCGGCTGACGCCGCTTGGCACGCGGCGAATTATGCGGAAATCGGCCGGGCGCGTTTGCGAAAAGATGGCGGAAAGAGGCGGCGGCCGGGGAGTGTGCGTTACGTTTTTTCCGTACTACCCGCGGCTAGCGCCTGGCGGCTCACTGCGGATCGCGCTCGACCGACCGCTTGCGGTAAATCGGTAGGATGCGGTAGTAGACTTCTAGGGTCATGGCGGCCATGGCGGTGGAGTAGAGGCGGCCGCCCATCTGGGAGCCGTGGGGATCGGCGAAATACCAACTGCCTTGTGAGTGGCCGCGGCGGCTCTGACTTCGCACGAGCGTGTCGCGCATCTCGACGTTCCATGTTTGCCACAGCGGGCCGCCGTAGTGGCTGAGCACTTGGGTGGCGTAATAGTTGAAATAGATGTCGGTCCGCTGCGGCTTTACTTTGGCCAAATGCTTGGCGCCGGCCGCCAGCCCCGGATGCTGCCGCGGCCAGCCGAGGTACATTCGCGACAACAGGCCGATGGCCCGGGTGGCGATGGTGCCCTTGGTGCGGCTGATATAACCGTAATCGGCGCCGCGCTCCGACTGCACACTGTCGAGGAAATTTTTCAGCCCGGCAATCGTACGGGGTTCGACCTTCAGGCCGGCCAGGTAGCCGCTCTTAAGCGCCATCAATTGCCAGCCAACCACCGACGTGTCGCCGCGCTCGCCGGGATCGTAACGCCAACCACCCCGCGGGCCTTGCGTATCCATAATATAGTTGAGGCCCATCTGCGCCGTCATGGCCAGCCGCTTGTTGCTGAACAGCGGATTCTCGATTCTCCGCTTCTTCTGTTGGTCGTCCGGCAGTGTCATCGCGGTGGCTTCGCACAATGCCAAGGTGGCCAATCCCTGCGAATACATGCGCGCCCGCGGCTCCCAAAAGCTGCCGATGCTGCCCTTGGGTTTTATTTTTCCGATCAAGAAATATAGCCCCTTGGCCACCGTTCGCTGGTGTTTTCCTTCGACGTGCGTGTGACCCGCGCCTAAGAACGGCAGCAGCGCCATGGCGGTGGCCGCCGCGGTCGCGCTGCTGGCGTTACCGTGATGGTCGCAACGTCCTTTGCACTCTCCGCCGCGGTGGTCGAAGTTCCAGCTTCCGTCGGCCAATTGATGCGCGGCGAGCCACAGCAGCGCCGCGTCGACGGCCTCTTCGCTGGCCTTGGTGGCGCCCAGTGACTTCGCCTTCGCCCGCCGGCTGCCGCGAAAGCCCATACCGCGGCCGAGCCCGAACGCGCCGCGTCCGTTTCCCGGCTGAGCGTTTTCGCCGCTGCCCTGGCCGATGATTTGGATATCTCTGTTGCGATGTGTGAGCAGCGCAGCCGAGCGATCTTCGAGCGGGGGCGGCGCCGCATCGGCGCCCGATTCGACGTTATCGGCCATCTGCGGATGCACCTCGGGCGTCTCCGGATGTAACTCCGGCACGGTCTCGACCAGATCGACCGGCTCGATAGTCTCGGCCCGCAGCGCCGCGATGATGTTTGGCAGATCGTCGATTTCGATCGGCTGCTCGTTGTCGATCGCCGCTAGCACCAACGGGTCTTCGTCGAAGTCGGTCGACCTGAAGGTCGGGATCAGCGCCAGCGCCAACAACATGGCCGCGTGAACCACCGCGCTGAGCGTCGGCCCGGCAGCGAATGAGAGCATCGCCCCCAGCGCGCTGCGCGGCGGCGCCTCGACCGTTTCGATGGAAATCAGTGGGTCGGCTGTGCGCAGCGTCGGCGCGCGCGGCGATCCGCTTGGCTTACTCCCGACGATTTGCTTTGAGCCCGCGCCCATCGATATCGATTCCCAAGCCGCGATTTCCACGAAGTGCGGTCACACTTCCGTCCATTTTCCAGTATACTCTTGTCGCACGGCATTTCCCACAGTTTTCCACCCCACCAGATGTGGATCATGCTTCGCATGACGTGCTATCGTGTAGCCAAACGTCGCATTTTTTCGTCGTATGGTACGCCATCATTAGATTTCGGCAGGCAGAGCATACCCTACGACTGATCCCTCTATGGCCCTCATCACCATCGATCAACTCACCATTGGCTTCCGCGGGCCGCCGCTGCTGGACGAAGTTAGCTGCCAAATTGAGCCGCGGCAGCGAATCGGGCTGCTGGGGCGTAACGGCACCGGCAAGACGACGCTTTTGCGGATTCTGTGTGGGCAGGTCGAGCCCGATCATGGCCGGGTGGTTTTCGCGGCCGACACCAGGGTGTCGATGCTCGAGCAGGACGTGCCGGTCGACTTAACCGGCAGCACGACCGACATCGTCGCGGCGGGGTTGGCGGCGGATAACGAAGACGATGACGAAGCGCCGTGGAAATCGGAGCAGCGCGTCGAACAGATTCTCTCGCGGATGGACCTCGACCCGGCGGCCCGCTTCGAGGTGCTCTCCTCGGGAATGAAACGCCGGGTGCTGCTGGCCCGGGCGCTGGTCGGCGAGCCGGATGTGTTGCTGCTGGACGAACCGACGAACCACTTAGACATCGAAACGATCGGCTGGCTGGAAGAGTTTCTCGCACGTTGGAACGCGACGCTGATCTTCGTCACGCACGACCGCATGTTTTTGAGCCGGCTGGCCAATCGAATCCTGGAGATCGAACGCGGGCGGCTGTTCGATTGGTCATGCGATTATGAAACTTTTCTAACTCGTAAAGAGGCCGCACTGGCCGCCACCGAGAAGCAAGACGCGCTGTTCGACAAAAAACTGGCGGAGGAAGAAAAGTGGATACGCCAGGGAATCAAGGCCCGGCGAACTCGCAACGAAGGGCGCGTGCGGGCGTTGCAGCAAATGCGCCGCGAGCGGAGCGAACGTAGAACAGCTCCCGGCAAGGTCCGCATGGTGGTGCAATCGGGCCAGCGGAGCGGCAATCTGGTGGCCCAGGTCGACGAGGTGTCGTTGGCTTTCGACGAGAAACAGATTGTCCGGGATTTTTCGACGACCATCATGCGCGGCGACAAGATCGGCATCGTCGGCCCCAACGGTGTCGGCAAAACAACGCTGCTGCGGATCTTGTTGGGAAAGCTGCCGCCCGACTCGGGCAACGTCCGGCTGGGAACGAATCTTCAGATCGCCTACTTCGATCAACTTCGCGAGCAGTTGGACGTAGAAAAAACGGTGCTGGAAAACATTGGCGACGGCAGCGACACATTACAGATCGGCGGGCGATCGAAGCACGTCCTCGGCTATTTGCAAGACTTTTTGTTCGCGCCGGAGCGCGCCCGCACGCCCGTTCGTTTTCTTTCCGGCGGCGAGCGAAATCGCCTGCTGCTAGCCCGGCTGTTCTCGAAACCGGCCAACCTGATCGTGCTGGACGAGCCGACGAACGATCTCGACATGGAGACGCTGGAATTGCTGGAAGAGCGGCTCGTCGAATTCGACGGCACCGTGCTCTTGGTCAGCCACGATCGGGCGTTTCTTAACAACGTCGTGACCAGCACGATCGTTTTTGAAGAAGCCGGCGTGCGCGAGTACGACGGCGGCTACGACGATTGGCTGCGAGTGTGTGAAAACCGGGCGAAGGAAGCCAAAGACGCTATGGTGGCGGAGCCAAAGCCGTCGGGCAAATCGGCGCGAGCGACCCGGCCGAAACAAGACGCTCGCCGAAAACTTAATTACAACGAGCGGCGTGAGCTCGAGACGTTGCCCGCCAAGATCGATCCGCTCGAAGCCGAGATCGCGGCGATTCATCAGGCGATGGCCGAGCCGGAATTTTACAAGAAGCCGGGAGCGGAAATATCCCAAGCCCAGGCCCGCCTCAAACAGGTGGAAGCCGATCTGGCCGCCGTGTATCGAAGGTGGGAGAAGTTGGAGTCGTGATCGTCTCACCGGCCTACCCATACCGATTACAATCTGCGAACACCGGCTCGCCGCGGATCCATTGGTCGGCGGCGTCGGGCACGTCGAGCGCACGGGCCAGCGCGCTGTTGAGTTCGTAGAATGTGTCGTCGAGGCCGGCGGCGGCGATGCCGCTGGAAAGGCCGTCCGCGGCTCCCTGGCCCACGGCGTAGGCGTGCGCGTCGAGCGGCACGGTTTGGTCCACCGAGCCCGCAAGAAAACACTCATGGCAACGCTCGACCGAAAGCGAACACCAGCCGCGACAGCGAATCGGTCGGGCCGGATAGGTCATGCAGCAATCATCCGACGAGAGCAAGGCACAGGGAAGCTGCTGCGCGGCGTATTGATTCCTGTCCATGCCCTCGGTTTGCTCGGCGGTCTCCGTAGCCCGTTGTTGGATTACGTCGACGACCTCCGCTTCGCACTCTCGGCGGACGTAGTCGACCACCGCAAGAATCTCAGGTACCGTGACCGCCACCATGACCCGACAACAACCCGGACAGCCGGCCGCACACGCGCGGCAGTCCTTCTGCGGCGAGCGGTCCATGGCGTAACTGGCACCTTGAGCAACTTCATTGGCCAACAGAATCGGCTGCCGGGGTGTCGGCTCGGCCAACGCCAGCGAGGTGATCGCCGACACGTGAGCCCTGGCCGAGGCCCACTTGCGCAACGGCTCGCCCCAGAGTTGCGGTGGCTGCCAATTCAGGGCGATTCCCGGCGAAATGTTGGCATCGTCAAGCATCACGTTGTTCGGCTTACGGTCATTCATTTCGGTCACGGTCCCAGCCCATTCAAATTGTTGGCTATACGACCATTCTTCGACCGGTAATGGAGCGAGACTTGATCTTGGCACCTTCGAGCCGATGCAATCGGGCAGTTTCCAGCCCATTTTACGCAACTGCTGTTGCGAAAAACACGCAAATACCCGCCTGATTCGCCGGAAGTCGACGCAGCCCGTTTCGGTCGCACACGGCCGCGATTTGATCGTAACCCGCTCATACCGTTATACTTTGGACCTGTCGCCTGCGGCTTGCCGTTGAACGAAAAAGTTGTTCCGTAACAGGGATCGAACCGCCAATCCTGCCGAACTCGTTTGGAGAGAAGTCATGCGCAGATTCAACTTTCGCTGCTCGCTGCTCGTTGTGCTGGCCTTGCTGCCAATCGCCGCGACGGCCGCCGAGCCACTATCGCTCGAGAACGTCGTCAAGCCGGAAAAGAATCGGCGAGATGAGCCGCTGGCGGAAAAGTTCTCGGCGAAGGCGGCGGCCCACTTTCTCGACACCGCCTCGCTCGATTGGCTGAAGCGGCGCCGCTGCTTCACTTGCCACACCAACTATACCTACCTGCTGGCCCGGCCGCTGATCTCGCACAAGGTCAAGGCCCACCAGCAGATTCGCACGGCCCTGGAGGATTTGGTGCAAAAGACCTGGCCCGATGAAGGCCCCCGCTGGGACGCCGAAGTCGTCATGGCGGCCACCGTGCTGGCGCACAACGACGCGGCGACGACGGGCAAGCTGCACGCGGCGACCGGCGCGGCGCTCGACCGGATGTGGAGCCTGCAGCGCAAGGACGGCGGTTTCAACTGGCTCAAGTGCAACT
>JADFKK010000321.1 GCA_022564995.1 Planctomycetota bacterium
CCTGTGACCAATACACGGGCCGTCGTCTGTGGCGGCTCGACGCCGGCAGTGTCGGAGTCAGCATCGCCGCCAGCGGAAAACACGTCTACGCCAAGATCGCCCACGTGTTGGCGCAGATCGATTTGCTGACCGGCAAGGAAAAGGCGTCGTATCTAACCGCCTTCGGTAAAGAACATCCCTGGGGTTGGTTTGCCGTGGGCGAAGAGGGAAAGCGAGTTTACGGCGCCGCCGGCGGAGGGCTGTTCTGCACCGAGATGGAGTCGGGCAAGGGTAATATCATCTGGGCTATCGGCGGTCCCAAAGTGAAAGACACCGAGAAAATCAACGGAACGATCGCCATGGAGGGCGGACGAATCTACATCCTCGGCGGCGCGGCCAACGAAGCGCAGCGGGCCGACGCCATCGCCCAAATGCGGGCCTGGATGAAGACCCAATCGAAAGCGCTCAGCGAAGAGTTCGAGAAACAAGTCAAGGATCGCGACATTCGCGAGCTGATCGCGGTCGATGCGGACACGGGAAAGATCCTCTTTCGCCGTGGCGTCGACATCAGCAACTGCGGCGGAAAATGGCTGCGGCCGGCCGGCTTCGGCGGCAGGCGACATTACAACCCCTACGTCAGCCTGGGCATGTACGCGCACAACGGCGTCGTGGTGATCGCCTCGCAAGGCAGGGCCGACAAGGGTTGGCCGATGTGGAACGCCGGCGCCTATAAAGTCCGGGCGTCGACCGCCATCGACGGAAAATCGGGCAAGCTGCTGTGGTACAAATTCACCAACCATCGCACGCGCCCGGTGATTATCGACGACACCCTACACGTCGAGCCGTGGGCCTACGACCTGCGCACGGGCGAGAAAAAAACGCGGCTGCATCCGATCACCGGCGAGGCGGCCGATTGGGCCTGGTGCCGGCCCGACAAACAGTGCGGCATCTTCTCGGCCAGCAAGTATTTTCTGTTCGGCCGCAACAAGGGCTTCGGCTACAAGGATCTGCTCAACGACGAAGGGCTGTACACATTCTGGCACAGCCGCTCGAACTGCTTCGTCGACCACGTGAGCGGCGGCGGGCTGATGATCAAGCCGCCGCAGGCGATCTATTGCAAGTGTCAGTGGTCGCTGCCGTTCACCGTGGCGATGGGCCAAGTCTCAAACCATCCGGCCGCCGCGCCGATGTTCGCCCAGCCCGGACGCACGCTGCCGGTCAAGCATCTGCGGCTCGACTTCGGCGCCAATGGAGATCGCCGCGACGAGGCGGGCCGGCTGTGGCTCAATACCAATCGGCCGATCAATCACAAGCTGCTGCTCGGCTACGACGTACAACTCATCATGCACGAAGGCGGAAGCGAGGTCCGCCGCAGCTCGCGTTTCACCCCGATCGAAAATGCCGATCCGCCGTTTGTGTTCGCCTCGACCCTGGTCGGCCTGAAACGCTGCGTCTTGCCGGTGGTTCGGCCCGAGGATGGGACGGGAACCTTTCGTGTGCGGCTCGGTTTCTCCGCCATGCCGGGCGATCAACCCGGGCAGCGGCTCTTCGACGTGCGGCTGAACGGTCGCACCGTGCTGAAGGATTTCGACGTCGCGGCCCAAGCCGGCGGACAGAATCGTGCGGTGTGGAAAGAGTTTACGATCGAAGTCGAGAGCGACGTCGTGCTCGACATGATACCGAAGTCGGTGACCACCGATCCGGCGAGATTGCCGATCTTGAATGCTCTGGAGATCGTCCGCGAGAAAATCAGCACGCTCGGCATGACGCAGCCGGAAGATATGTGGCTGAACGACACGACGAGCGAGAAGCCGCTGGAGCTTCATCTGGCAAACTTGCGCGGCGAGGCGTTTCGGGGCAAGTTACAGTGGGAGCTGCCGACCGGGATCGAAATCGTCGGGCTGCCCGGCGGCGGCGGCGAGATCACGCTGGAGCCCGAGAGCCGCCGGAAGCTGGAGTTGCAAATCAAGGCCGGCGATAAAACACCGCGCGGCAAGCACACCGTGGTCGCCAAGCTGGTCGCTCAAGACGGCCGGGTCGAGATCGAGCGCCGCTGGCACGTCGAGTGGCTCGGTCCGCTGGAGCGTCGCGTGCTCCGCGGTGGCTCGGCTCCGATTCGCCAAGAGCCGCTCCATCAACTCTGGTCGCGCCGCGTGCGGCCGAATCGCCATTGGGAGATTTTGCAGGTTTCGCAGGGATACCAAAAGCCGCAAGATGGCGGCGCGGCAACGGCGTATCTTTGGTTCCACATTCCGAAGGAGCTGC
This sequence comes from Planctomycetota bacterium, assembly GCA_022564995.1. Lineage (GTDB taxonomy): Bacteria > Planctomycetota > Planctomycetia > Pirellulales > JADFKK01 > JADFKK01. Next base: position 2,245 of record JADFKK010000321.1, read on the forward strand.
GCGACGTGAAGATTCACCAAGCGCGAATCCGCCTGCACACCCACGCATCGGCCAGCCGATTGTACGAGGCGGCCCAAGGATCGCCCTCTGCTTCGCCGAAACCAAGCGGCCCGCAAGCAACGCTTCGCCGGCTGGCCGGTCCACCGTGGCCAAAGTTCAACGAGGTGAAGTATCCGAATCTGCCCAAGACCATCGGCGAGAGCACCACGCTCACGCCCGTCGCCGGACACGCCGAAAAGGTCGAGGCCAAGCTGCCCGGCCCGATCAAAGCCACCGACGAGCAGCCCAACATCTACCTCGCCGTCGAGCCAACCCAGCCGGGCGGAGCCGTGTTTTGGAGCCACGCGGCACCGGATAGCTCGCGGGCGCCCGTGCTGATTATTGATTACCAAAAGTAGACGCGGCGTCTCGCCGCGTTTGGAGTTGAACGGCGAGCGGCGACCGTTAGGTCGCCGGTGTTTCGTCGATTGGTTTCCCATGCTCCGAGCGCGGGTGTATTACCCCCGAACTAACGCTCGCGGCTCGCCAGGCAAGAATGCGACACTTATATCTCGAACGATGCTGAGAGTCGTGAAGAACCGTATCCGTTGACGCGGGAGGAGTTGGAGAATTGGAGATCACAGATGGTGATGTCCAATCCCGACGCGACCGAAACAAGGGACCGGCGCGTCATCGGATTCGTGGCGATACTCGGAGACCGGGAAGCGGCGGGACGCCGCTTCTACTTTGCTGGCCCGAATATCTTGCCTGACCGCCTCGATTCGTCCCCTATCCGGCCAAAACCGCAAGCGGTGGGTGGGTAGTGGTACAGTTTCAGCCGTCGTCAGAGAGAAACGGTGGGAAGTTTGAAAAGTCGCTATCCTGTCCGGAGCGGTGGAGGGGAAGGGATTGGGCGGACTCTCGCTCGTCTAGCGACGGGAGCGGTTTAGGGAGACGAAGGGGAAGTGGAAAGGGATTTCGTCGCCTATGTTATTTTGTTCTACGAGATTGCTCAATCTTCTGGAACACCTGCACGAGGATTCGCGACGGAACAACGCCACCGATGTCTTCTTGGGGAATGTTCTTGTGGACTGACGTACCCCAATTACAGATCGCAACCGTGGGCTTCTTGAGCTTTGTCTGCCCTACGCCCCGTGGGTTGTGCGGTATTTCAATGTAGTCATCCGGCCACGGTTTGCTATAGTACGAGGAATGCGAGCAAACAACGCCAAACAACTCTGGCTCAGAGGGAATCTCAGAGTTTGGCGTGAGAATGATTACTGGCCGGTTGTAATCGTTCATCCCCCTGTGATCGGGCACGGGAATCCAAACAATGCGTCCTTGGCACAAATCTAGCACGGAACATTACCAAGGGCGCTCTTCTTGTTGTTGATCTAAGTCTTCCGGCGGAGTGCTTTCACTCGCCCAGACACGAAGTTCCGCATTTGAGGGACAAATACGTTCGATTTCTGCCGCTGCAAGAATGTCGGGGTCAACAAGGGCAACCACCCGATCTAAGAAGCGTCGCAATTCCGCCATCTCTCGTTCCATTGCCCTAAACTTGAGGGCTTTCTCCAGTCTCCGCGCACCAGCGGTCGGCTGTGGAACGGCCTTGGGGCCGCGCTTCGCTCGTCGCTTGCAGTTGTAGCCGGCGGCGTACCGGTCAGCTTGCAGCGACATCGCGTGTGCTTTCGCTCTCACCATTGTCTTCATTTTTTGAATCCTCATCCCCACCAGAGGCGGCGGTGATCTCTAAAACAAAACAGTCAAATCCGCCAATCATCAACGATTCGATGTTCGTCAAATACTGGTCGTCTACGATGGTTTCCGTGTCGGCTTCAAGGTACGCAGTCACATTGTCGCCGTCACGTGACCACCGGACGTAGTCAAATGTCTCGTCAGAAATAGACAGAGCGGCACCGACCAAACTCATTTCGGCACCACACGCTTGTGTTGTCACCCCAAGCAGCGTAGAGACGATTCCCAACTTTGGAATGTCAGCTATTGGGATGCGGAAGCGAGCACTTGGGGACAGTTGCACTTCCTGCCCGATAAAATGTTCCGTATATTCCAGCAGCGTTTCTAGCTCCACGGTGTTTAGCACCGAAATTTCTTCAAAGTGATCGTCCCTGGCGACATCGAAATGCAGGTGCCCATGCGTCCCATCGCCTTCTTTATGGATTAACAGCCGCACCCACGCTCCGCCTCGGTTGTCCGCAAGTTCGTAATGCGACTGGACTCCAATAGAGTCGTCGAGCCATGAAAGACGAGACTCGTTATCCGCGTGCAATAGAGCACACGCGGATAGCTCGTACAGACGACTATCCCTAAACTCAGGTAATGCGATCGGCATATTGAGCGATTAGGAAAGATGTGCTACGTGTTGTGCCAAACACCTAATGGTTGCAGCGATGGGCGAGGGAGTCAAGGAGCCGGCAGATTATCCCGCGAATAATATAGCCCAGAGTGCTCCTCGTCAATCGGGATGTGATGATTACAGTAATTCTCGGGATTTGGCGAACCATTCGCCATGAGTGGGGACTGTTAAGAATGCCAGAATCGAGCCCACCCTGAATCTCTCCCGTTTGGGAGAGCAGCCCGCGCCTTGGCGGCGCACCAGCCTTATACCCTGCCGTAGGGAATCCACACGGATTGGGTTCGATTCCCCTTCTCTCCGCTTAGGCTTTCTTTGCGCGCCGCTTGGCTGCTCTCAGCAGCACGTCCCGAGCCCACGCCCCACGGCCGCCATGATGTCCAAGGTGACCGATCGGCTGTGGAGTTTCGAGGATTTGTACGATGCGGCGATGGCAGCATAAAAGGGCTGGACTTTAGGCCAGATGACCGTATAGAATTACGCACGCGGGACCATGTCCATTGCCCTCGGGTCGTCAGAGTGCGGCTCGGGGGCTTGTCTATTGCCGTCAAAGTGATATACTAATGCTACGTTCTGCACAGGGTGGAAGGCCATGGTCTCGCACACCCGTCCTTGGCCTTTGTCGGCAGGTTAATGTTTCGCCCCGCTGGGGCAACCTGATGACTTGAAGGAGTATCATCATGGCCAAGAAGAGTTCATCGCCCAAGAAGCAGTCGTCCTCAAAGGTCTCGACACTCGCCGGAAAAATCCTATCCGGGTCGAAGAAGGCAACTGTTGCCGACTCGAAGAAGCTAGCGGCGTCGGTATTGAGCCAGGACGAAACAAAGGGGCAGAAGAAGTAATCCCATTGCATCGCCAAAGAAGAATGGCTGCCCGCTCGTGATGGTTGAGTGGGTGGATAGTGCGCAGCCGCAATCGAGTTGGACGTTCCTGGAAGACATCGGTACGCCTAACTCGATCCACTGCGTCTCTGTGGGCTGGCTAGTCGCAGACGGCAAGGAAAATAAGAGTGTTGCGCCTAACATGGGTGGCGTAAACGACACCGACTCGATCCAGGTGTCGGGGGTAATCACGATCCCGGTGCGCAGCATCGTCAAGATCACGCCGCTCCGGGAGCCCGCCTTGGCTAGGTAGATCATAACTCCTGCCGTAAACTCCAGCCCGTCAGTCCAACTAGGGATCGGCGGGCTGTTTTTTACTAACATTGATTCAAACTGTACCACTACCGGTGAGTGATGTTGGTTGCTCCGATAAGCCGATCTTGATACGATAGGGCGACCGACCGATGAGCATCGGGATTTTGTGCCGACTCAAACCACGGGAGCAACGTGCCGACATGTTGACCATCTACGGCAAGGCGAACAAGAACCACCGCTACTGTGACCGGGTGAGCCGGCGCGGATTCTTGCGGATCGGCTCGCTCGCGATGGGCGGGCTGACGCTGCCGCAGCTCTTGCGGGCGGAGGAAGCCGCGGGGGCCGGCCGCTCGCACAAGGCGGTGATTATGATCTATCTGTGTGGCGGGCCGCCGCATCAGGACATGTACGACATCAAGATCGACGCGCCCAAGGAAATCGCCGGGCCGTTTCGGCCGATCAAGACCAACGTGCCGGGCATCGAGATCAGCGAGCACCTGCCGCGGATGGCCGCCATGATGGACCGGCTGATCCCGATTCGCTCGCTGTCTGATTGCCTCGGCGATCATGCCTCGTACCAGTGCATGACCGGCCGCTCCTCGCGCAATCCGCCGGCCGGCGGTTGGCCCGCGATGGGCTCGGTCGTCTCGAAGTATCAGGGGCCGACCACGCCGGGCGTGCCGCCGTTTGTCAGCGCCTGTTACACCACGCAGCACAAACCATACAACGAGCCGGGGGCCGGCTTTTTGGGCATCGGCCATTCGTCGTTCCGACCCAAAGGCCCGGGCCGCGGCGACTTGGTGCTGCAGGGAATCACCACCGAACGGCTGGCCGATCGCAAGAGCCTGCTGAGCAGCTTCGATCGCATGCGCCGCGACGTCGACGCCAGCGGGGTGATGGAAGGGATGGACGCCTTCAACCGCCGCGCGATGGGCGTGCTCACTTCGTCCGGCCTTTTCAAAGCGCTCGATCTGTCGAAGGAAGACCCTCGGACGCTGGCGCGTTATGGCAGCGGTGACGAAAACAAGCCCAAGGGCGACGGCGCGCCGCGGGTGCCGCAGAATTTCCTGCTGGCCCGCCGGCTGGTCGAGGCGGGCGCCCGGGTGGTCACGGTCAATCACAGCTTTTGGGATTTTCACGGCAATAATTTCAAACGGGCCAAAGAAGAGTTGCCGGTGTTGGACAAGGCGGTGACCGCGCTGGTCGACGACTTGCACCAGCGCGGCCTGGACCAAGACGTCAGCGTGGTGGTTTGGGGCGAATTCGGCCGCACGCCGAAGATCAACAAAAACGCCGGTCGCGATCACTGGAACCGCGTGTCGTGTGCGCTGCTGGCCGGCGGCGGCATGAAGACCGGGCAAGTCATCGGCGCCACCGATTGACTCGGCGGCGAGCCGGTCGACCGGCCGGTCAAGGTGCAAGAGGTCCATGCCACGCTGTATCACAACCTCGGCCTGAATTTCGCCGCCGAGCGATTGTTCGATCTGCGCGGCCGGCCGCAGTATATTATCGATCCGAAGGTTAAGCCGATGAAAGAGTTGATCTGACGCGACACTTGGGCGCGACCAACGGTCGCGGCTTTATGACGGGATGGCGCTACCGCTTGCGGATTTGCCCGCGCCGCGCGAGCCGCAGCCCCGGCGATTTTGAAGCACGCCCAAGCAACCCGCGGTGATCATGGCCATCACGCCACTCCACACGATGGTTGGCACCAGCAAGTCTCCCGGCAATCGCCAGTCGAAGTTGACCGCGGCGCCCATCGCCACGCAAACGAGCGTCACGGTGGTGTACACTTCATCCAAAGAAAACCGAAGCCGCCGGCCAACGGCTCGCCCGCCGGTGAATCTTACGATCCCCAGGGCGCCGCCGACGATACTGACGTAGATCGTGCCCATGACCAGTGCCGGCGGTGCGTCGAGCGGCCCAGCCCAGCCGGCCAGCAGGCTCCACGCGCCCAGCACAAGAGCGACGGCCACAACTCGCCACAAAATATAGGCCCGTCCGAACACCAAATAGCAGGCCGCCAGGCTTAACTGGCTGCCGGCCAGGGCCACCAAGATCGTAGGCGCGGCGTCGCCACCAAAGCGGCTTGGCCACAGCACCGCCAGATCGACCAGCACCGTGGCCAGCAGAAACAGCGGGATTAACACACGACGAGCGTCCATATCTTCTATAATGATCCGAGGTCCGCACCAAACAACCCCCGTGGCCGTTGCAAACCGCCGGGCAAACTGGCAGAATGCTCCCGGCGGATTGTAGGAGGCGACTCCGTCGGCGATTTCCGCGCCATTCCGGCCATGGGTCGCCGTCACGGACGCCTCCTACAGACCGGAATCCACGTCCCCTTTACTCCAGCGAGCGAAACATGGCGGTCAGTTCTTCGATTCAGAAAATTGTCTGCTGCATGGGAAAACCCGTGGCCGGCAATCCGACCCAGTACATGATGGAAAAGGCCTTCGCGGCGGCCGGCCTCGAATGGCGATACCTGACCCTGGAGGTCGAAAGCGAAGACCTGGGCGATGCGATCCGCGGCATGAGGGCGATGGGCTTTCAGGGCGGGAATTTCACCATTCCCCACAAAGTTCACGTCGCGCAGTATCTGCAAGGGCTCTCGAAGGCCGCCAAGCTGATGGGCGCGGTCAACTGCATCCGCCGCGAGGGCGACTCCTTCATCGGCGAAAATACCGACGGCCAGGGTTTCGTCCAATCGCTCCGCGAGGTGACCGACCCCGAGGGGAAGAAATTCGTGATTCTCGGCGCCGGCGGCGCGGCCCGGGCAATCTCCGTTGAGCTGGGCTTGGCCGGCGCCGCGGAGATGACGATTGTTAATCGCTCGCTCCAGCGAGGACAGGCGCTCGTCGAATTGCTCAACGACGACGTTAAGGTGCCCACCAAGCTGTTGGTTTGGGAAGACGATTACGCCGTGGAAGAAGGCACTGACGTCGTCGTCAACGCTACCAGCATCGGCCTGGGCGACGCCGATGCCCGCGTGCCGGTCGACGTCGAGACGCTCACGGCCGAGATGGTCGTGGCCGACGTGATCTTCAATCCGCCGTTGACCCGGCTGCTGCGCGACGCGGCCGAGCGGGGCTGCACGACGCTCGACGGGCTGGGCATGTTGGTCAATCAGGCGGTGATCGCCTTCAAGATATGGACCGACGTCGATCTCGATCCGGCCGTGATGCGCGAGGCGTTGGAGGAGTATTTGGAGGTGTAGGGTAATTTGTTTAACCGTAGGCCCAACGGGCCACGCGCCCAGCGGTAAAGCAATCTCACCGGAAACACACTGGCCAAAAGAATTTGCCCGCGAATGACGCGAATACACGCGAATCGTGCGGTGTTGCTCGTCAACATAACTTCAGCAATGCGCAACGGCGTAGATAGCGAATAAAGGTGGCATCCTGTTTTATTCGCGTAAATTCGCGTGATTCGCGGGCAATAAATGATTTCGAAGGTCGGCTCGACGGTCCGAGATTTCCGGATGACTAACAAAAAACGGACCAGACCGCTTCGATCGAGGCGATCTGGCCCGCGCGTTTTCACGTTTCATACGGCGTGATTAGGCGTCCTTTTTCTTCTTCTTTTTTTCGCCCTTCTTTTTTCCGCCTCGCTTGGGCAGCTTGGCCCTTTGCTCGTCAGTGAGCAGGGCCATGACGGCCGCGCGGATTTCCTTTTGCAGGGCCCGCATTTTTGCTTGGGCGGCCTTTTGTTCGTCGGTCAGTGGGACCGCCGCGGCGACTGCGGCGCGCAGCTCTTTGCCCTTCTTGCCTTCCGCCTTGGCCTTCTTGATGGCCTCGGCGCGAGCCCCTCTGACGTCTTTACTGAGGGCCTGCTTCTTGCGGAGGGCGACGAACTTGGGTCCGTACTCCTTCCTTAGCGCCTCAACCTTTTCCTTCTGCTTGGCCGACAGCTCGACCCCCTTGGGAATCTGAATCCTGGAGCGGGCGGCCGGACGCTTGCCCGGCTTCTTTTTCTTCTTCTTGTCCTCGGCGGCCAGCGGCGCGGCGACGGCCAGCACCAGCACCATCAACAACAGATTCTTCGCAATGGATTTCATCGTGCAGGTCTCCAAAAAAACAAACGAGGGGTGAAGGGCGCAATCCGTCGCGACGGTAAATCCTGTTTTCGTTTAACGGCAAGCCGCAGGCGACTGTGTTTCGATCGTTCTTCGCAACGCAGTCGCCTGCGGCTTGCCGTTAAACGATCCAGTAGCGATCCGGCTAACTAAACAACTGCTCGATCACCGAGCCGTTGCGGACGATCATGACCGGCCGGCCGGTGTCGGTGTGGTATTCCTTTTTGTGGTTGATGCCCAGGCTGTGATAGAACGAGGCGGCCACGTCGTCGGGCGAGAAGCCTTCGCCGTCGGCCGGCAGGGTGGCCTTCTTATCGCTCTTGCCGACGACCTGCCCGCCGCGGATGCCGCCGCCGGCCATCAGCATGAACATGCAGCGGGGATAATGGTCGCGTCCGCCGGGGGTGCTGCGGCTGTTGATCTTCGGCGTGCGGCCGAATTCGCCGGTGACAAACACGGTGGTCGTCTCCAACAGGCCCTTTTCTTCTAATCCGTTAAACAGGGCCGAAAGACCCTCGTCGATCTTCGGCAGCAGGCTGTCTTTGAGCTTGGAGAAGTTATCACGGTGCGTGTCCCAGCCGC
>JADFKK010000322.1 GCA_022564995.1 Planctomycetota bacterium
AGAAACGCCACGTCCACGCCCGACGGCGCTCCCAATTACGGCTGGTATGTGCCGAATCAAATTCCAATCGGGGCGCTGGTGGCGAAAATCAGCTCGCGGGGCGCCGTCTCGGTCTCCGCCATCAGGAGCGGGATGTGCGGCGCCCGCCCGAGGAGCTTCGCGTACTCCATCTCGATCTTCACGGTCGAGAGGATCTTGCCCGTCGCGTTCGAGACGGCGTTGACGTTCGCTGCGGTCGTTTCCCCGTCGCGGATCTTCTTGATCTCGTCGGCGAGGATCGCCCTCAGCTCGTTCAACGACATTGTCTCAGCTGCCATGTCCATACCTTTCCCATGCTGCCTGGTTCATCTCGCGATAGGTCTTCGCGAGTTCAACCCACTCAACCGGGACTGCCGAGAGCGGAATGCCGCTCCCCAACAGCCCCAGTGCTTTCCGAAGCTTGATTCGCTCACGACCGCGCGGCCTGTCCACCGAAAACGCGGCCCAAAATGTTGAAATACTAATCGCATTATCAAAGAATTCCCGGTTGCGAAATATCAATGCCCTGGAGTGCCATCTTCAGCGCCTCGACGTTCGGAGCCACCTCAAGCGCCACGGCCCGGTCGATCAACTCCGCGTCGACCAGATCCTTGAGGCTCTTGGTAAAGTCCTGCATTCCGTCTTGCTCCGACATGCGGACCAAATCGGGCAGGTTTTCGTCCTGACCCTCCAAGATCGCCTTGCGCACCGAGGGGGTGAAGATCATGATCTCGGCAGCTGGCACACGACCGACGCCCTCTTTAATCGAAGGCAACAGCTTTTGGGCAACGATTCCCCGCATGTTAAACGCCAGCGCGCTGCGAATCGCCCCGTGCATTCCTTCGGGAAACAGGTCGAGGATGCGGCCGATCGTGCTGGGGCCGGTCGAGGCGTGAATCGTGCCGAACACCAGATGTCCGGTTTCAGCGGCTTGCAATGCCGTGCTGAACGACTCTCGATCGCGCATTTCGCCCAACATAATGACGTCGGGGTCTTCGCGCACCGCGTGCTTCATGCCGATCTCGAAATTGACCACGTCCAGACCAATCTCCCGCTGGTTGATCAGGCACTTGTCTTCCTGGAAAACAAACTCGATCGGGTCTTCTAGCGTGAGGATGTGCTTGCGGTAATGGTGGTTGATCCAGTTGAGCATCGAAGCGATCGTCGTGCTCTTGCCCGATCCGGTCACGCCGGCCAGCAGAATCATGCCCTGGTCAAATTTGCAAAGGTCTTCGATCCCCGGCGGAAGGTGCAGCGAAGCAAAGTCGGGAATCCAATTGTTCACCCGCCGGGCTACCATGCCGACGTGTCCCATCTGCTTCAAGACGTTGACGCGGAACCGCCACGTTTCGCCGTCAACCGGCATCGTGTAGGCGAAGTCGGCCCCGCCCGTCTCCTCGAAGATCGGTCGAGTTCGCTTGTCGAGCAGCGGCATGCACAGCCTCACCATCTCCTCGGCACCGACCGGGTCGCGGTTCATCGGGCGCAGCGTACCGTCGACGCGCACATACGGCGGCCGGTCGACCTTGAGGTGTAGATCACTGCCCTTGAGCTTGACGGTCGCCCGAAACAGTTTATCGATCTCAAGCTCAACGTGCCCTCCGGCAAGTTTTTTATCCGCTTCGCTGGCTGTCGCCATAATGTTCGCTCTCTTCGTTACTGCCTGCTTGGGGCCCCTTTTTCCCTTACACCGGCTTGACACAACCGCACTGCAATCCCGCGATCGGCCATGATCTGTTTTGTTTGTTCGATGGTGTACTCGCCGAAGTGGAAAATGCTGGCCGCCAGTGCTGCGTCGGCCTTGCCCAGCACGATCGCATCGGCCATGTGCTCGGGCGAGCCGGCCCCGCCGCTGGCCACCACGGGAATCGACACCGCCTCGCTCACCGCCCGGGTTATCTCCAAATCATACCCATCTTTGGTCCCGTCCGCATCCATGCACGTCAGCACGATCTCACCAGCCCCCAATCGTTCGGCCTCCTGAGCCCAACTGACCGCCTCCAAGTCGACCGGAATGCGTCCGCCATTGACAAAGACACGCCACACCTCGCGGCCGTTTTCTTGTACCCTTTTGGGGTCGATGTTCACAACGATACACTGGCTGCCAAACCGCAGGGCGGCCTGGCGGACGAAATCGGGATTCGTCGCCGCGGCCGAGTTGATGGAAACCTTGTCGCTGCCGGCCAGCAATAAATCGCGAATATCGTCCAGCGTGCGAATTCCCCCGCCCACGGTCAGCGGCATGAATATCTGTTCGGCCGTCTGCCGCACCACATCGAGCATGATGTCGCGCTCTTCGTGGCTGGCGCAGATGTCCAAGAACACCAATTCGTCGGCCCCCTCGCGCTCGTATCGTGCGGCCACCTGCACCGGATCTCCGGCGTCGCGAAGGTTGACGAAATTTGTGCCCTTGACCACCCGGCCGCGGTCGACGTCGAGACAGGGAATGACACGTTTGGCGAGCATAACCATATACTGTAAACAGACTTCTGGCGCCGGTCAAGCAGCGAGGGAGGAGCGGCGTCGCGTGGTGCGTACACGAAAAAAGAAACACATTGTTGGGGTGTCGCGAGGGCATGACGGGTGTTGCGGTGATCAGCCTGGACACAGGGGACTGGGGACTGGGGACTGGGGGGAAGCGCAAGCGATGTTTCACCAGCCTCCAGCCTCCAGCCTCCAGCCTCCTGCCTCCAGCCTCCTGCCCCATGAATCGCGAGCGGCCGGGCTTCTTCGCCTCGCGCCGCGACACTATCGATAAGTAATCCGGCAACCCGGCAGCGCTTTGCGCAGCCGCTCGACGCCCTCGGGGGTGGCCTCGGTTTCTGAGAGATCGAGCAGTTCCAGGCTGCCGATGGCCTTGAGATGTTCCAGCCCGGCGTCGCTGATCCAGGTCTCGTCTAAATCGAGTGAAATCAACTGCCGCAAGTCGCGAAGATGGGCCAAACCGTCGTCGGTGACCTTGGTGCGGCGCAATCGCAGCATCTGCAGGCGGTGGAAATGACGCAGGTTGGCAAGCTCTTGATCGGTCACCTTGGTGCCGCTGAGTCGAACCGCCGTGACGTGACCCTCGCGATCGACTTGCAGCCGCCCGCCGATTCGCTCCAAAGCCGCGCGGGCGATTTGCTGGGAAGTTTGGGGCGATGCCTCTGTGCCGTCCACCGGTGTTGGCTTGGACAGTAACCGCTTGATCCAATCGAGCAATGATTTCATGGCGGGCCTCGCGGTTTCGGCCGCGTGACGACGAGGAACAATGTTTCGTAGCTGAATTCGCAAGAATTCAGACGTGTGACGCGACGATTCGGGTAGTTTCTGAATTCTTGCGAATTCAGCTACGAGTCGGCTAAGTTTTCACATCTTAACCCCCACCCGCCGGCCCTCGCAATCGGGCTTTCCAGTCGATCAAGGCGGCGAGGGTCATCGACAGCAGCGCCCCGCCGGCGGCCAGGGCCATGTCTTTGTGGGCGTCCCAGACGTCACCCTGCTGGCCGTTGTAGTTTTCGGCTGCCTCGGGCGAAAGCCCAATCGCCACCATCCACTCGGCCAGTTCGTACATGGCGCTGCTGGCGATAATAAAATCGACGACAAGATAATACGACCAGCGGCGAGGCGCGCCGATGTATCGCAAGACCACCTCGCGGGCCGGCCAGGCAATCAACAGCCCGAAGCCGAAGTGGACCAGCCGGTCATAGTGATTGCGCTCGAAGCTGAATGTCTGAGAGATGTTCACGCCCAGGAACTGCTCGGCCCAGCGGTCGTAGGGCACGTAGGAATAAAGATAGCGCGCCCCGACGACGTGCAGCAGCACAAACGCCAGCAGCGCCGCCAGAGGGCCGTGGCCGAGCGGAAACCAAACGATGCTGGCCGCCAGGGCGACGAGGGCCACGACGGTCATGATGTGTTGCAATGCCAGATCGTCCGGATACGGAGCGCCGAAGCAGCTTCGCACCAGCGCGGCCACCACCGCCAGCAACATCGCCGACTGCACCAGCACGCGGCGTCGCTCGTCAATAAGGCGGCTTTCGATCAAGGGCCATCGCGGCGGTTCATTGTTTAACGGCAAGCCGCGGGCGGCTGCGTTTCTAAATCAGGCGTCAGTCAAAACGCAGTCGCCTGCGGCTTGCCGTTAAACGAGAAAGTAATCTCCCTACACATACTCAGGGGGACTCGCCCGGCTCGTCGGACTGAAACAGGTAGACGACATATACATCTTCCGAAATCGCCGCTTTCAGCGCCCGCACGCCTTGATCGGTCACGTCAGAGCAGCCGATGAGCGCGATTCGTTTCAACGCAGGCAGACCCTTGAGATAATCGAGGCCCACATCGGAAATGGTGTTGTTCCGCAAATCAAGCTGCTTCAACTTGCTGAGCGCTCTCAGATGAACCAGTCCACCATCGGTGATTTCGGTATCGTTGAGGTAAAGATACTCCAGGTTCCTGAGGCCCTTGAGCAGTTTGAGCCCCTTGCTGGTGATGTCCGTATGGTTGAGGTAAAGATACTCCAGGTTCGTAAGGCCCTTGAGCCATTTGAGTCCCTTGTCTGTGATGTAATTGTGCCCTAGGTTAAGATACCTGAGTTGCGTGAGCCCCTTGATGTACTGGAGATCGCCATCTTGGATCTGAGGTTCCTTGTCCCCGTCGAATTTCCGGTCGAACCCGTCCAACCGTAGCCGCTCCAGCATTTTCAGCGTCGGCAGTTGGGCCAGCGCTTTCTCCGGTATCTTGACCTTTTGAAAACTTGCGGTGATCACGTGACCCGCCTCGTCGAACGTCAAGTCGGCCTTGGCCTTCACAAGCACCGCAACGGCTTCCTTTTCGTCGTCGGCGCGGGGCTCGGCAACTTTCGCTGATGGGGCCGGAGCGGTCTTACCGTTACCATTACCCTGGCCATTTTTGTCGACGCGCTTCGACGAATCGCTTTTGCCGTCGGACTGCTGGGAATCGGAGCAGGCCGATAAAAGCAGGGCCGTGCTCAACCAAAGCGCCATGGCCAACGGGCGATTCATGGGAATGATCCGATGTATGAGATTCAGCGCGGACAAGGACATTTTACCATCGCCAGTTTAACACACCGCGACCGGAATGCCAGCAACCGACGGCGCAGCTTGAGACGCCTGCCATCTCAATCAGCCGCCGGGCGTTAGCCCACGGTTCTCGGCAGGCGCTCTCCCGGGGAACCGGGGGCTAACGCCCCGCGGCTGATGCCTTCCGACAGGCCCCGTTTTCGATAATTCTTACTCGATCCCGACCAATTCGATGTCGAAAACCAGTACCGCGTGCGGCCGGATCTTTCCGCCGGGTTCCGGCTTGGCCCCGTAGGCCAATTCGGATGGGATGACCAACTGCCACTTGGCGCCGACCTTCATCAATTGCAGCGCCTCGGTCCAGCCCTTGATGACGCCGGTGACCCCGAACACCGCAGGCTCATCCTGCTTGTCGGAGCTGTCGAATTCGGTGCCGTCGATCAGCGTACCGCGGTAATGGACCTTAACGCGATCGGTCGCCTTGGGAATCTTGCCGGTGCCGGCCTTGATGATCTTGTATTGCAAGCCGCTTTTGGTCGTCGTCACGCCCGGCTTCTTGCCGTTGGCAGCCAGAAACGCGGCACCTTCCTGCTTGGTCTTTGCGGTGAAAAATTCAGCAAACGCGGCTTGAAACTGCGCGTCGGTGATCCGGGGTTTTTTCTTCGCCAGCGCGTCGCGCATGGCCTCGGCGACCATCTGCAGGTTCAAATCGTCTGCGTCGAATCCTCTCTCGCTGAGCTGTCTGCCGAAGATGGTCCCGACTCCGTAACTCACCTTGTCCGAGAGCGTCTTCAAGCCGCCATCGTCCTCCTTGGCGGGTTCCTTCTTGGCGGGTTCCTTCTTTGCGGGTTCCTTTTCGTCCTGCGCACGGCCGGCGGCGACCAGCAGCGTGCAGCACATGATTGTGGAAAGAAACAATTTCATGGGAATTCCTCGGTTGGAATGGGATTGGCAGGGATGCAGACACGCGCACGTGTCCGCCGATGGCACGTCGACGATGCCACGCGACGCTCCAACAGTGTACCTCACCGGCAACGTTGGTTGCAAACGCCGCTAACGCTGGTCGGGTGACGGGCCTACCGCGGGCCTTGCTCCAAAAACTTCTGTAACTCGGCCAGGCGGTCCGTGTTGATCAGATCGACGCCCGCGGCCGATAGCTCCTTCCACAGCGCCGGGTTCTCCGGCGTGGCCCAAAATCGCACGCGTCGCCCCCGGGCGTGGGCCTTTTCGACGATCTGGTGGAGTTTTTTCTTCTCTGCGGCCGGCATCGGGCCCTGGCCACGCCATTTGAAATGGCTCGTCCAGCGGTCGCTGATCAGCGGCAGCAGATCCGCCGGCTGCTTGGAATCCAGATCCGAAAGCCGGCCGTCGATTCCACAAAAGCGGGTTTTGTCGGCGGTGATTTCCGCTTTCGGTCGATCGCCGGAAACGATCACGTTGATGGCCGCAGCGCGATGTTTGCCGTCGATGGTGCCGGAGATCACGTCCGAATATCGCTCCAGCAGCTTGTCGAGTACCACATACACCGCCGCGCCGTCGCTCTTAATGTCGACCAGCAGCGTGAAGGGCGGCCCGTCCTTAAAGACCCGGCCGCCGTTTTTTCGGGCGCGCTCGCCCAGCGGCTTCAGATACAGCTTCTCCAGCGTCCGTCCCTTGCGCAGCTCCGAGCGGCCATGGCCCACCAGCAGCTCGCCGCCGACCAGAAAGATGTCGGCCTCGACGCTGCAAAAGCCATGATCCAACGCATCCAGCAGCGGCCGGTCGTGACGATAATCGTTGTGGGCATGCGCCCGAGCCAGCGGCCGAATCACGCGAGACGGGGGATCCGCAGCAGTTACAGAGGAAACCCCGCAGAGAAAACAAACGGCGAAAAGACAGATTCTCGACATATATAAAGCCGCGACCGTTGGTCGCGCCCAAACGCGCAGTACCATCCACGCCAGCCATCATCCCACTTCCCAGCTTCCAAGTCAAATCTCTCTCATCCGCCGACAATTCACCCTCTTCATTGTCGCACCAGCGTGTGACCACTATCATCGTCTACATCAGCGCCCAACCACCGCCCGAGGAACCCGCACGATGAGCCCCGCCGACAACGAACTCCCGCTCGATCCCCTTGAAGACCTCGACGAATGGGACGACGACGTGCGCCGCCGATATCCACCGCCTACCGAGCAACCTACCGCCGGCGACAAACGCCCCGAGGGTTTTCGTGATTACACTGCCGATACGCGGCCCGGGGTTAAGGAATTCTACCGGCTTAACCATGTCCGCCAGACCGTCGACTTTGTGAAATCGAAGCGGGCGGAATACCTGCCTCTGGCGCGGCGGCGGATGGGCATCTGGGAGGCGATGCAGCAACTCGAAGCGCTGGTCGACGATAGCGACCCCGACACCGATCTGTCGCAGATTCAGCACGCCTTGCAAACCGCCGAGGCGATTCGCCAGGGCGGGCATCCAAAATGGTTCATCTTGACTGGCCTGATCCACGATCTCGGCAAGGTGCTCTGTCTCGACGGCGAGCCGCAGTGGGCCGTGGTCGGCGACACGTTTCCGGTCGGCTGCCGGTTTTCCGAGAGCATCGTGTTTCACGAATTCTTTGCCGACAATCCCGACGTGCAGATGGGCGAATATCAAACCCGCCTCGGAATCTACGAAGAAGGCGGTGGGCTCGATCGGGTGATGCTCTCCTGGGGACACGACGAATATCTGTATCACGTCGTCCGAGATTATCTGCCCGAGGAGGCCCTGGCGATGATCCGCTACCACTCGTTCTACCCGGCCCATCGCGAGGGCGCCTATCAATACCTGATGAACGATCACGACCGCGAGATGTTCCGCTGGGTCCGCAAGTTCAACCCCTACGACTTGTACACCAAGAGCCACGCGCCGCCCGACGTCGAAGCCCTACGGCCGTTCTACGAAGACCTCGTCCATGAATTCTTTCCACCAACGCTGGCATGGTGATGATGCAAAGTGGGCAATGCCCACCAAGCAAAAGCACGAAATCCCAAATCCTAAATCCTAAACAAACCCCAAGCTCCGAATACCAAAAACCTCCTCCCTTTCCTTCGCGTCTTTGCGCCCTGGCGCCTTTGCGTTGTTATCCAACCTACTCGACCGCGGCGTGTTTCAACGCAAAGACGCCAAGGCGCAACGACGCAAAGGGGCGTGAAACCTCTTTGGAGTGAATGGCGGCCCAGGGTTACTTGGGATTTCTTGATTCTGGTGGGCAGTGCCTACCATTCGTTTTCACTGAAAACGGGCATCTCAAGCCCGATTTCCCCGCGCTTTCCTCCGCCAGACGGGCTATAATTGGTAAATAACTCCCAGGTTGCCCACTCTTCGCTATTTTCCTATTTGCAGTCCGGGGTGACACTCTCATGGCCGGCCAGTCACTCTTTTCCCGAGAAATCTCCGATGCCGGAGTCGATCTGGCGGAGCTGGACGCCGGGCCGCCGGTGCAAGACGGCCCTGCGGACGCCGCCAAAGTCCTGGCCCCGCCGATCACCAAGAGCCGGCCGGCAAATGACGAGCCAGCCCTACCCCAGATCGCCCTACCCCAGATAGACGAAGACGCGGGTCATCTCGGCGGCGGCGAGGGCCACAGCGGTCTGCCGGCAGCCGCATTGGACTACTGGACCGGCACGGGGCGGTCGAACCGATTGGGCTTTCTGGCCAGCGCTACGTTTCACGCGGTCGCCCTGGTCATCATGGCGCTGATCGCCGTGCTCAGCCAGCCGGCCGACGAAGACTTGGTCGAGCTGATTGCCTCGCTCACCGACAACGATCCCCCGAAGTTTGAGAACCGCGACGACCTACTCGACCCATCGCCGGCCGTCAAGTTTTCGAGCGATGTGGGCGATACGTCGTTCGACAGCTTACTGTCCGACGAGCTACCGGCGGGACCGCCGAGTGAAGTGCCGCAGGAATCGCGGGCCAAGTCGGCCCCTGGTTCAGCAAGCCCGCTCGACTCCAGCAACCTGCCGTGGCGCGTTTCCACTGGGGGCGGCGGCCTCAGTGGGCGCGGCGCCAAAGCCCGCGAGGGGCTCGTCAAAAAACGCGGCGGAACGCCCGGCAGCCAGGCGGCCGTGCGCCGCGGGCTCGACTGGCTGAAGGCCCATCAGCGCCGCGACGGAAGCTGGCGGTTCAGCCATCGCTCGGAGAATTGCAACGCCTACTGCCGCAACCCCGGCAATCACGCCTCGACCACCGGAGCCACCGCGCTTGCGCTGTTGCCGTTTCTGGGGGCGGGCCAGACGCATGTGACCGGCGACTATCAAGACGTCGTGCGGGCCGGGTTGTTCTATCTGATCGGCCGCATGCGCACGACCGACAGCGGCGGCGATTTGCAGGAAGGCACGATGTACGCCCAGGGGCTGGCGACGATCGCGCTGTGCGAAGCCTACACGATGACCGAGGACGAAAAGTTAATGATCCCGGCGCAGCGGGCGATCGAGTTTATTGTCAATGCCCAAGATCCGCTCGGCGGCGGCTGGCGATATGCTCCCCGACAGATCGGCGACACGACTTCCTTCGGCTGGCAACTCATGGCGCTCAAGAGCGGACAGATGGCCGGCTTCCATTCGCCTTCGCCGTCGATCGAACTGGCCCAAAAATTTCTCGACAGCGTGCAGTCGGGCGGCGGGGCTTACTACGGATATCAGCAGCCCGAAACGAAGCGCAACCCCACGACCATCTCCATCGGTCTGTTGTGCCGCATGTACACCGGCTGGGGTCGCGACCACGCGGGCCTCAAGCGGGGCGTCGACTTCATCAATCGCCGCGGCCCGTCGGCCAGCAACATGTATTACAACTATTACGCCACCCAAGTGATGCACCACTGGGAAGGCAAGCCCTGGCAGCGCTGGAACGCGAAGATGCGCGAGCACCTGATCCGCACACAGGCTCTCGAAGGTCACGAGACCGGCAGTTGGTACTTTGAAGATCACCACACCACCAGCGGCGGCCGTCTCTACAACACGGCCGTAGCGATCATGATCCTCGAAGTTTATTACCGCTACATGCCGCTTTACAGCGAGCGCAGCGTCGATAGCGACGCGGGGTTTTAGCAAAGTAGAAGCGGCGTCCCGCCGCTTTCCCGTAGACGTCAGCCACAAACATCGCTGCAGACGCCGACGGCGTGCTTTACGCTGCCCCGCCTTTGGAAGAAAATGGAACTATGGCTCACCGCAAAAAAAGTGTCACATTGGTATGGACGGAGATTCTTGATTTTCGCATAACTTGCTCGCATGAGTGGGGAGGTATATTCGAGTTTTGACGTTCGCATTCGCGCCGTACTGGCGGT
>JADFKK010000035.1 GCA_022564995.1 Planctomycetota bacterium
TCGGGCGGAGGCGGCTGCTGCGCTCCGGGCACGGGCAGAGGGACACTCTCGCCGCCGGGCACGGCCCCCGAATTCTCGCCGGAATTTTGTTGCTGCTGGTCGAGCCGCCGCGAGGCCATAATCAGCCGCCGACGCGGCACGAACAGCATGATCTGGGCGTAGGCCTGGGTGTCGGTCTCGATTGGATTCTCGAACACGCCCGGGATGCGATCGCCGATTTTTTCTCGATAGACCACGCCAACGAACATGAAATCACGCTCCAAGTGGGCATTGATCCCGTCGACGTCGCCAACCGCCACGTCGTCGATATCGTTGTCGATGACGTCGTTAAGCGTGTCGCGAATCAGATGCGGAAGATTCGTATCGGGGTAGTCTTCTTCCAGCAGTTTTTCCAATTGTCCACAGGTGAAGATGCGCCATAGGTTGCTGAACTGCGACATGCGGGCGTAGACGTCGAAGGCCCGTAACGATTCGGAATTCCATTGACGCAGGTAGATGTTTGCGTAGCGTTTGCGTTGTCTGCGGGCCAAGTCCATGTAGTCGTCTCGATCGGGCGGCATGTCCTCGACCGGATCGACCACCGGCAACGTTCGCCGCTCGGCCTCGCTCGCCCCGCCCACCGGCTCGCCGTCGGTTCGCCAGAGCACGCCCCGCAATCCGGGCGATTGGGGGCGGATCGATTGCGGCCAGGCCTGCCCGTGCCGGCGGGCCACCTCGTCGGCGGCCACTTGAGCGAGCCGCGGCGTGCTCTCCACCAGGGCCCGCTGAAATTCTGGGATGCGGCGATTCGCTAGAATTTCTTCCAATACCGGCAACATCATGTCGGAAGCCGCCGCGGCCCAGACGCTGAACGTGCGGATCATTTCCCGCTCGAGCGGAACCTTTTGCGGAATGGCGGTGGCCAGGGCTTTGAGCTCGGGAAACTGGCTGCCGCCGAATTCCGGAGCCGTCTTGGCCCATTGATCGAGAATCTCCGGCGTGAGCGATTGGGCCGATTGATCGCGGGCTTCACGCATGTAGGCGGTCAGCGCGAAGACATCAAACAGCAGATGGTTGGTAAAGGCCAGCGTGTTCATTCCCCGAGTGAGCACCACGCCACCGGCGTAAGTCGAGGCGTCGGCCGCGTTTTGCATCTTCACTTTCTGATCGACCTGCCGCCCGGAGTTCATTACCATGCCCAGCAGAAACACAAGCAACAGCAGGGCAAACACCGAGGCAATGCTGATCGAGCCCCGTTGGTCGTGATGCACGCGCAGCACGAACCGCGCGAGAGCGGCCGATCGGCTAAGCCGGCAAGCGTGCGGATTGTTGGGCGATTTGCTCATGCGATCAATACCGTCCTCCGCCTTCTCCATCGAGCCGCTGCAAATACGGCAACACCGACTTTTGGCCCTCGTTGCTCAGGCGGGCCGTGGCTTCGATTTCGTACACATACACCCGCAACTTCCGCTTGATGTTTTCCGAGACGCTGTCTCCGTCGGGATCTGCCGACGAGTCGATCCGCCGGGCCAACAGCCGCCCCGGGCCGGGAAGCAGCGCGAAGTCGTGCCTGACGGTCACGGTTAATTGGTCCTGCCAGCCGATCTCGTTTTCTCTGAATTCTTCAATGTCGGCCCCGATTTCGTGCAATTCCAACTCCGGCTCGGCCTGCAAATCTTCGCCCACCTTGTGACCCACGCGAATCGTAAGGCGGGTGTTTTGCAGCGCGTAAGCCAGCTTGTTGGCCAGCCGGGTGTCGATCCGCGAATTGCCGGTGGTCGACGGCGACATGGCCGCATAGGCCGCTTGGAGCGAGGCGGCGCCGCGATTGCCCGAGTGATCCTGATTGGCGCCGACGTCGCGCGACGGGCAGATCGGCAACAGGGCCATCGCCGCAGCGAAGTGAATTTTGTCGAACTTTTCGCTCCGCTCATCGATCTCGTAAACGCGATAAGTCAGCCCGTCGTCGCCCTCGGTGCTTTCTACCAGCCGATACGTGCTGATCTGGTTTTCGCGTTCCGCATCGAGCCCGAGATCGGCCGGTATCCACACCATGGCGGAGCGCACCGCGGCCAGCGCCGAGTATTCGACGACGATCTTGGCGATCGTGATCTGGCTGAGCTGCACGATGAACATCAAGATCATCATGAACAGCGGCAGCGTCAGCACAAAGCTCAGACTCTGCACCCCGCCTTGTTGGTCGCGATGCAGATGCCGCAAGTGAGACAGCCGCAAATGGGCTCCCGACAGCCACCACACGACGCGCAGCGCCAACAGCGAGACGAGGATCGCCGTCAACAGCGGCCAACAGGAAAAAAGGATTTCGCGGTGCATGGGACCGTCGCAAAAAGGTATGCCATGTTGGTAATCAAAACCAGCCGATCAAATCAAACCGCACAATCACCACCGCCACCATCGCGGCGATGGCCAGCGGTAGGTTCGTCTTGAGCGGCGCGCGCTGCTCTTCGCTGAGCGACGGCGCCGTGCGGAGCCGCAACACGAGCCACGTGGTCTTTCCAACTCGAGACAGCAAGTTCCATAGTCCTTCCCTCCACACTAGCAGGATCAGCGCCAGACAGGCTCCCAATATGAACGTCCACAGCATCGCCTCGATGCCGTCGTAAAGACCCATGAAGGCGCCGATCATGGCGATCAACTTGATGTCTCCGCCGCCCACGCCCCCGGGAAAAAACACATAACAGATGAGCATCACGCATCCGCAAGACATGAAACCCCAGAGACTCTCTTCCAGCCCGATCAGCCCCAAGGTGTTTGCCAACTCTTTCGGACACCCCGCAAAGTGAGCCATCGCATTGGCGCCCAGCGCCAGCACGATACCCGGATAGACCGTCCAGTTGTAGATCATCCCCCGCCGCCAATCGGTGACGGCGGCCACCAACAGCAAACCGAGCAACAAAGCCGTGGCGATCATCAGGTGTCCGAATCGTGGTCTGTCAAATCTGGGACAACCGACGCCGCGATTCAAAACGGCACAGGTTAACTATCGGTCCTGCGCGGCATCTCCAGCTTCGCCTTCCAGGTCGTCCATGCCCTTCTCGAAGAACCTCCTAATCCTCGGCCAACCGAACTTGATGATGAAAATCAAGATCGGCAGCGCGATCGCGGCGATGATCAAGATCGTCTCGATGCTGACCGACCCGCGCTGGTCGCGATGGACTTTCTTCATCAGGCCCCAGAACGACGCCTTGTGTCTGATCCGTTGATTCTTCACGAAACTGCCTGCCTCCGATGTTAAAACCCCGCCCGCC
Source organism: Planctomycetota bacterium (assembly GCA_022564995.1). Lineage (GTDB taxonomy): Bacteria > Planctomycetota > Planctomycetia > Pirellulales > JADFKK01 > JADFKK01. The sequence continues at coordinate 3,249 of JADFKK010000035.1, forward strand.
CTTAAAGACCCACCCTAGAGAAACGGCCACGAGATAAGCACGGCGGTCGTCTCATACACTAAGTTCATCATACGCGGTCCGGCCCACATAAGAAATCCCGCAAGCGGCAAAACCACCGCCATCACCAGCACGTAATCCAACGCCGCCGCGCCCCGGCGTGCCCGTTTGGGGGGGCGATGGCGGGCGGCGGAGGCGTTTTTCGGACAAATCCTAGCCCGCAGCGTAAGCGAGGAAGTTGCGCAATTCTTAGTCCCGGAGGGACGGCAGTAAATAGCCTGGGGCGTGAGCCCCAGGAATAATCGATTATCCAGCGGAAAGCCCCGGAGGGGCGACACGTAGTCAGGCGGCGGCGGGTGTCGCCCCTCCGGGGCTCGAAAACCCGTTTCGACCACGACTTCCTGGGGCTCACGCCCCAGGCTATTCGATGTCGCCGCTCCGCGGCTGATTTGCGCATCTTCCTCGCTTACGCTTCGGGTTACGGTTTTTTCCATAGCTCACCACTGTGCTGGATGGAGTCCTCCATTCCCTGTTCATACGGCGCCGCGGCAAACGTCGGCAGTTGGCCGGTCGGCTCCAGCTTGGCGATCAGATTGCCGGCCGTCGTTTTTCCGCCGAAGCGGCAGACATACAGATCCCGCAGCCGGTATTGCTCCTTTTCGTCCAGACCCTCAATCTCGGTAATCCGCGTCAACCGCCGCGATCCATCCTCGCTAAACCGGTCCAATTGCACAATCATGTCGATTGCCGAGGCCACCTGCGCCCGGGCAACATAGATCGGAATCTGCACGTCGGACATCAACGAGAGCGTTTCCAGCCGCACCAGGGCGTCGTGAGGATTGTTGGCATGAACGGTCGAGAGGCTTCCCGAGTGGCCGCTGAGCATCGATTGCACCATGTCGAGGGCCTCGCCGCCGCGCACCTCGCCGACCAAAATCCGATCGGGCCTCATGCGGAGCGAAGCCATGAATAACTCGCGAATCGTCAGCCCGCCGCGGCCGTAACGGTCGGGCCGCTGAACTTCCAGATAAATGCAGTGCTTCTGTTTCAAGGTCAGTTCCGATGTTTCCTCAATCACGACGATCCGCTCGACCTCGGGAATGGCCGCCGTGACCGCTCCCAGCAGCGACGTCTTGCCGGTGCCCGTGCCGCCGGAGATGATGATGTTCTTGTGCAGCCGCACCGAGAGTTCCAAGAATTCGCGAGCCGACGGCGATATGCTGCCGTATTGGATCAGATCGTCGAGCGTCAGCCCGCCCCGCTTGAAACGCCGGATCGTCAGACAGGTTCCGTTGCGGCAGCCCGGCGGGATAATCGCATGCACGCGCGATCCGTCGGGCAGCCGAGCGTCGAGAATCGGCCGTTCCTGGTTGATGTCTCGTCCGACCCACTGGGCCACATTATGAACGGCCGTGAGCAGGGCGTCCTCGCTCTCGAAACGGGCGTCGGTCTCGATCAGCCGCCCGCCGCGTTCGATGTACACCTGGTCGAAGCGGTTAACCATCACCTCAGTGATCGAGTCATCGGTGAGAAACTCCCCGATGGGACTGAGGAAATAGTCAATACTAGCCTCGAATATCGCTTCGAGCGTCATATGATTCACCCTGTAGGTCTCTGCATCCTTCCTCCATGATGATCGGTCGCAGGGGCCGCTGTCAAGGCAAACGCTGTCAAGACAAACGAGCGATTCGTGCCCCACACCAAACCCCACACCAAACCCCAGCCTTGGCCGGGAGGCCAGGGTTTTCCCAGTGGCTCGTAAGGCACGTCAATTGCCCCCCGCACTTTACGGGAGCGACGCTTGAACTTTCGCTCGACGCGGCTGGCGATTCGTAGGGGTTCACGTCCATGGTTGGGATCAAAGTCCGCGACGATAATTCCGCGTAACCTTGACGAGGATGGCGCTAAACAGGCATTCCGCCCCAAGCGCCAGCGAGAACAGGAATAGTTGGAGGAAGAAGTTGTAATTCGGAACGGACGTGCCGGGAAAATGGTAAATCGGATGAATCAGGGCCAGCAGCGTGATCCAAAGAGCCGGCAGATTCATCAGGAAAGCCGACCCGAAGATGAGCCACATCCCCAGCACAACGATACGGCTTTGGGGACGCGCCGCCGCCTTACTAATCACGTGGCCATAGGCGAAAATGCTGCCCATCGGGTCGGTGGCCGCATGTGTGGTCAGAGGCGCGTAGCACTTACTGCAAAAGTGCGCGTCGACACGATTGGGCGCCAGGCAGTTAGGGCACAAAGGCTCGCCGCGCTCGTCCCGCGGCTGCGTCGTCACCCTTGCCGGCTTCAGCCGGCTCCCCGTCAGCCACCGGCTTCAGCCGGTGGTTTGCATGATTCCCCGCGATTCGTTGTCAGTCGGCTTTAGCCGGCTTCTCGATCTATCGCCTTTAGGCCCGTCGCGTGGTGCTCCAAAGAAAGCCGGCTAAAGCCGGCTCAACACAACGAAGGTTGGCAACTCTCCGTTCCACCAGCTAAAGCTGGCGGCTGACGATAGAGCCGGCTGAAGCCGGCAGTTTGCGTGGATACTCCATATTGGCGGCCGTCACCGGAACACGCCGATCCAGTCTGGTCCCTCTGGGCCAATCCGAACGAGCAGAACAGCAACGATTGCCAGCCAGAGGAGCATCACGTCAACGATGGCCAGGATCGAAGCGCCGAGGAGCCACACCACGGTGCGGCCCACGGGCTCGTGCCTGCCGTTGGTAAGCAGGGCCACGATAGGAACGGTCAGGACCGACAGAACGGCGAGCTGTAATAAGAAGTACCAGGGAAATCGCGGTTCAAATCTATCCTCCCATGATACGTCCCCAAGCACTATCAACCGACCGATGATGTCGCAGATTGCGCCAATCGAAACCAAATCCCAGGCCACGGCAATAAGACACCAAGCAGTCGCGCTTCGGCTCCGCGTGGCCGCAAGATAGAAGGAAGCCAGCAAACAAACGATGGCCAGACCTCCGCACGTGCCAGCGCGAAGCAGGTCGCCCAGCGGGTCGTGGCTCATCGAGGTGGCCAGCCCGACCATCAATCCCACGATCGGCCCACCAATCACCAGGGCACGCAGAGAAAACTGAAATGGTGGGAGTTTGTCCTTCTTCTGCTTGTTGCTCATGGAAACGACAAAGCCTGGCGACGTAGGTTATGCTTTAGCATAATAATATGTCCTGTCCGCATCGACTTTGAGATTGTCCTATTATGCTGAAGCATAACCTACGGTACGGTTCGTTTCCATTGCAGTGGAGTATTGCCATGAATTACTTGCCTCGCTTGACTTTGATTCTTTTCGTCTGCTGTTGTGTCATATCAACCACCAGCGCCGCGGAACCGAAGGCCGATAAAAAACCGGCCAAGAAGCTCGATTACGCCATCGTCGTTCATGGCGGGGCGGGTAGCTCGCCTAAGTCTTGGTCGGCGGAGGATCGGGCGGGGCGGGAGAAGACGATGGCGGCGGCTTTGAAAAAAGGGCGGGATATTTTGGCCAAGGGCGGCACGAGCTTGGATGCGGTGGAGCAGGTGATTCGGCTGCTGGAAGACGACCCGCTGTTCAACGCCGGGCGCGGGGCGGTGATGAACGCCGACGGCGGGCATGAGTTGGACTCCTCGATTATGGACGGCAGCAATCGGGCCTGCGGGGCGGTGGCGGGGGTGAAGACGATTAAGAATCCGATTTCGCTGGCCCGGCTGGTGATGACGAAAACCCGACACGTGTTGCTGGCGGCCGACGGGGCGGATCGCTTCGGCAAGGAGATGGGCGTGAAGCAGGTCGATCAGAAATATTTTTCCACGGATGAGCAGTTGCGGGATCTCAAAAAAGTCCAGCAGCAAGCCAAGACGCGAGACAAAAACGGTCAACTCTTGCCGACGAAACCCGCGACGCACTTCGGCACGGTCGGCTGCGCCGCGCTCGACCGCCACGGAAATCTGGCCGCCGGCACGTCGACCGGCGGGCTGACCAACAAAAAATACGGCCGCGTGGGCGATTCGCCGATCGTGGCCGCCGGCACCTACGCCGACAACGCCACCTGCGCCGTCTCCTGCACGGGCGTCGGCGAAGACTTCATTCGCAACGCCATCGCCTTCGACGTCTCGGCCCTGATGGCCTACAAAGGTTGGTCGGTTCAGCAAGCCGTGAGGCACCTCATCCGCAAGAAAACCCACACCATCTACGGCGGCATCATTGCCCTGTCCCACGACGGCTCGATCGCCGTCGAGTTCAACACCCCCGGCATGTCGCGCGCCATGGCCGATTCCAGCGGACGGTTTGAAGTCAAGCTGGGGAAGTAAATTCCCTCGTTCCCAAGCTCCTACGAAAATAGCTCCCCATCCGGGCTTGCCCCGGTGGAAGCAGGTTTCTGCACTACCGACGCTGCTGACCCAAAACCTGTCTCGACGCACCGACGCCTCCGGCGTCGGTGCGTCGAGACAATAGTAGGCGTAGCCGGCGCTGAATTAGTGCAAAAACGTGCGCTCCACCGGGACAAGCCCGGGTGGCGGCGGAGCGTCCTTCCTGACGTTCAAGTTTCCACGATATCAATCATTTTCATGCGCGGGGGCGAACGAAAACGGTTTATTTTTGTAGGAGTTCGGGAACCAGTTTACCCCGGAAACATCGTCCTCATCACGTCCCGCGTTCCCAGCGTCTTGGGGCTGACCAACAATTCCCCGGCCGCGAACCCGGCGGCCATGCCTTGCTGCTGGGCGTACACCCGGATGCGATCCAGCACGTATTCTTTCTCCGGCGGGAATTGCGTCTGATAACAGCGGACGCTCGCCAGCTTTTGCTCCAGCGTCTCGCTGATGTCGGAGACAAAATGCCCGGCGCCGGGCGGAAGGTCGAGCGAGCCGAAGGCCAGCGTGTAATACAGGTGGGCCGAAATCGTGTGGACCGGCAGCCCGTCGAATTGTTCGTCCCACTTGGTCAGCCGGGAATAGAAGATGCCGGCGTCGGTGATTTGCATCGCCTGCCAGTGATCGGGCGAAGCCAGCGGGGTCTTCTCGCCGAAGCCCAGCACCAGCCGCGGGCGATACTTGCGAAACTCCTTGCCCAAGGCCACCCGGGCCTCGAACGTGTCGAACAGCCGGCGATTCGGCAGGTCCAACTGCACCCGCGTCTCGATCCCCAACACGTCGGCCGCCTTGCGAGCTTCAGCCAATCGCACCTCCGGCCCCGGCGAACCGGGCGTCGGCTCACCATCCGTCAAATCAATAATCCCAACCTTCAACCCCTGCTGCACCATCCGCGCCAGCGTCCCCCCGCAAGCAATCTCCACGTCATCGGGATGCGCGCCAACGGCGATGACGTCGAGTTGAGGATAGTCGTGGGGCATAGTCGGCAATCTATCGTGGCACAGGCGTCCCGCCTGTGATTCACCGGCGGGACGCCGGTGCCACGAGTTGTTATCCTTCAGCCTTCACCGCCGCGATCAGAAACGTCGGATTCAGCGAATCGAAACGAATCCGTTCCAACTGATGCGTGCCGCGGGCGATGTTGTTGAGCCAGACCTTCACTTCGGGCGTTAGCTTTTGCAACAAGGCGTGAACGCCGGCCAGGTTTTCGATGCTGCCGACGTTGGCCACGATCCGGCCGCCGGGCCGCAGCCGCTCGTAGGCCGTCTCGACCAGCCGGGTCACTTCCCGTCCGCTACCGCCGACGAAGATCGCGTCGGGATCGGGCAGATCGGCCCACGCATCCGGTGCGCTGCCCAAGATCGGCACGAGGTTTGTCACGCCGAATCGCTCGGCGTTGGCGATAATCAGCCGGTGATCTTCCGCGTCGACTTCGATCGCATAGGTTGTCCCGCCCGAGGCGATCTGCGCCGCTTCGATGGCCACCGATCCGCTTCCCGCCCCCACGTCCCAGACCACGCTGGTCGGCCCCAGGTCCATCTCGGCCAGCGCCAGCGAACGAATCTCCGCCGGCGTGAGCAGCCCGTGCTTGGGCTTCGATTGCAAAAACGCATCGTCCGGATTGCCAAACAGCCGCTTGCCGAGTCGTTCGGCCGGCCGGTCGGGCACATCGGGCTTGCGAACCAGGATCATCACGTTCAACTCGGCGAACTCTTGATCGACAAGCTCCGCCAACTCGCCCTGCGTCACCCGTTCGTCGGGCGAGCCAAGGTTTTCGCAGACATACGCCGAAAAATAGTCAACTCCGGCGTCCAGTAGTGCCTTGGCCACCCGCGCCGGCGGGCAGTCTTCGGTCGTAAACAGCCCGACCTTCTCGGCGGTGCGGATTTTCTCGACCACGGTCTCCAGCGGCCGGCTAGCCACACTGGTCAGATAGGCCTCATCCCAGCTTTCCTTCACCCGGGCGAAGGCCATCTGCATCGCACTGACGTGCGGCAAGACGTTGAGCCGGTCTTTGCCGAGCCGGTCACACAGATATCGGGCCACCCCGTAAAACAGCGGATCGCCGGAAGCCAGGATTACAATCCGCTTGCCCCGCACCTCGGCCAGCTTGCCGGCCGTTTCTTCCAGGTTTCCGGCCACGACCATCCGCTCGGCCGTGCCCTCGGGCACCAGCGCCAGCCGCTCGACGTCGCTAACCAACAGCTCCGCCTCGTCAATCAACCGCCGCGCCGCCTCAGTCAGCCCGGCCAGACCGTCGTCTCCGATGCCAATAATATGAATTTGCTGCTCGGAGCCGCTCAAGGGATAAGCCCTCGGTGGGTGGGATGGAAATCGGCCACACTAGCCCGACGCGCGAGCGAGGGAGAACGATTCGTGCGTTTTCCCTCGCTCGCGCGTCGGGCTGGTGTGGATTCTAAACCGCGAGGGCGACGCGGGAAAGTGCCCGTGGGCCGCGACACGTTTGGAAGTGGTGCGATTTCCCACCGAGCGAGCGGAATGTCTTCTCGACTTTCGCGGCCAGTGCCAACAGAACGACCGTGGAAATGAAGATGAATTCGTCTACAGAACCATGGGAAATAAGACTTCTCGGCGAATCCAGTTGGCCATATCCGCCAATCCACCAACGCTTACGAAGAACACTGCGCCAGCGACAAGAAGGACAACGTAAGCGATCGTGACGACTTGCACGAGCCGATTCCAGGAAAGGACGCTCATGTCAAATCTCCCATTCGTGTTGACGCCACTCGCATTTTCCAGTCCGGAGCAGGGGGACGAGGTCAGAGCGGATAAATCATCGCGTTGCCGTTGTGCTTGATTTCAGCGCACACCCCAAGCTCCATGCTGGTCGCGAATCGATCGATGTCTGGCCAACGCCTGACGAGCCAAGCGGCTTGGTCCCAAAACTGCATCTTCTGAAAAAACGGAGCGATGAACAACGAGGTAACGCCGGCCGACTTCAGCGCCCTGGCCTCTTGTACTCGCGTGCGCTGGTTCGTGTCCGTCGAAACGAACGCGAGTTTCCGGCCGTTCAATTCCTGGAACAGCGCAATATCTGCCATGTCCTGCGGGAATTCCTCGCGCAACGCCACGATCTCTACCCCCAGAGCCCGCAGCATGTCGGCGAATCTGAAGGAGATGCAGTTGTCGATGAAATACTTCACGTCGCTGTCGCCATCGACTCTTCAAACGCTACTGCCGCCTGAACGGCCTTCTCGGGCACGTCAAACCAGTCGGCAACCATCGCCACATTTCCTTCGTTGGCGAGAACGGCTTTGTACAATGCGCAGGTTTGCACGCCCGTCTCGTCGTCAATCGGCTTGCCGAATTTGCGGACCGGGTCCAGGACGATTCTGCCCGTTTTCTTTCGGGGCCAGAATCGCAACGCTTCGCGATTCTTGTGATAGTCGAGCTTGAGAAAAAATGGACGCATGATCCCTTCAAACACACGCTGGCCCTTCAGCACGTCCTCGACGACGACGCGATCGGTCTCCTCGCTCTGAAGCGTGGCGAAAATCGTCTTGCCATCGGTATCGAATCGGCGTATTGCAAATGGGTAATCTGAGCGGAACTTGCGACCGGCGACTTCCGCGGCTTGACGGATCGCCTGCAGCGACATGCCGCCGGAGCGGAACATCTTGATGAAGTGCAACTCCACCAGTTCGAGAAACGACAGCGTCGATTCTTCCACCGGAAATTGCCGCTTGACGATGCCGACCTCGGGGTCGATCCAACGACGGACTTTTCCCGGCTGAACACCGACCAATCGGGCGGCCTCGGCGACGGAATAAATGCCAACTCCCAGTCGCGCTGGCGGTCGGGTGGTCGTGGCCATTTTGTGCATGGGAGCCTAAGAAAGCTTGGGGCGTCTGGTTTGCCGGAACCGAGGTGAGTCTAGCATAAGCCGCGCCGCGATGGAACGGATTTGTCTGAACCAGTCCGCCATTCCGAATTATTGCCCGGCGTCGTTCAAAAGACACCGCAATTGTCGAAAAGCACGCTTGACGACGGGTTGTCCGATCAACGAAAATAGATGGCTCGGGAGCCGGATGCTCGGTCTTGCCTGCTTTCTCACCTCACCGATCAAATTCGCTTTGAATCGCAATTCAAAACTCACCGAGCAGACTCACCGTGGCACCGGCGTCCTGCCGGTGATTCACAGGCGAGACGCCTGCGCCACGATGATCGTTGGCTTCATCGTCGCGATGAGCCTTCTCGGCCCACGCGTTGCCGCCGCCGCGCCCGTCTCGTTCGACGTCGACGTGATGGCCGTGCTGTCGAAGGCGGGCTGCAACGCGGGGGTTTGTCACGGCAACCAAAACGGCAAGGGCGGGTTTAAGCTGTCGCTGCGCGGCGATCATCCGCAGCGGGATTATCGGGCGCTCACCCGCGATCAGATGGGCCGGCGAATCAATCGGGTCGATCCGGCCGGGAGTTTGATCTTGCTCAAGCCCGGCGGGCGATTGGCCCACGAAGGCGGCAAGCGATTCGATCGCGATTCGACCGAGTACAAAATCTTGCGAGCGTGGATCGCCGATGGCACGCCGCGCCGCTTGGACGGGCCGAAGCTGACGGCGCTACGAGTCACGCCAGCCTCGAAGATTGTCTTCGCTCCGGTCGACAGCGTACAGCTCAAGGTCGAGGCGACCTTCTCCGACGGGTCGCGCCGCGATGTCACGTCGCTGGCCGTTTACGAGCCGTCGAATCTGTTGGCCACGGTTACCGCCGGCGGGCGCGCCCGGCGGGTCGGCTTTGGCGAAACCACAATTCTCGTTCGCTATCTCCACAAGCATCTGCCGGTCACGCTGGCCTTTATGCCCGAGCGGAAGGGCTTTGCCTGGACTGGCGCGAAGCCGAGCAATTACATCGACCGCCACGTGCTGGCAAAGCTGCGCAAGCTGCGAATGAATCCGTCCGAACTGTGTGACGACAGCACGTTCGTCCGTCGGGCATTTCTCGACGCGATCGGTCTTCCGCCCACGGCCGACGAGGCCCGCGCGTTTGTCGCCGATAAGAACGCCGACAAGCGAAAGCAATTGATTGACCGGTTGCTTGCGAGAGAGGAATTCAACGACTGGTGGGCGCTGAAGTGGGCCGACTTGCTGCGGGTCGAAGAAAAGCTGCTCGACGCCAAGGGCGTGAAAGTCTTTCACGGCTGGATTCGCCAGAGTTTCGCCGAGAACAAACCGCTCGACCGGTTCGTCCGCGAGATTCTCACGGCCCACGGCAGCACGTATGCGAATCCGCCCACCAACTTTTATCGAGCGCTGCGCAATCCGATTGCCCGGGCCGAGACAACCGCTCAGTTGTTCCTCGGCGTGCGGGTGCAATGTGCGAAATGTCACAACCACCCGTTCGGCCGCTGGACGCAGGACGACTATTACGGCTGGGCCAGCTTCTTCGTCCGGGTCGATTACAAGATCATCAAGAACGATCGCCGCGACAAGTTCGACAAGCAGGAATTCAAGGGCGAGCAGATCGTGCTGATGAAGGATTCCGGCGAGATGAAAAACCCGACGACGGGCAAGCAGGCCGTGCCGCGGCTGCTGGGCGAGGCGCCGGCGAAGCTCAGCAGCGACCAGCAGCGGTTAGTGATGATGGCCGATTGGCTGACCGCGGCCGAGAACGAGCAATTCGCCCGGGCGCAAGTGAATCGGATTTGGTATCACCTGATGGGCGCCGGCATCGTCACGCCGATCGACGACTTTCGCGCGACGAATCCGCCGATCAACGGGCCGCTGCTCGATGCGTTGGCCAACGATTTCGTCGAGCACAAGTTCGACCTGCGGCATCTGATCCGCACGATCATGAACTCGCGGACGTATCAACTCTCGGCCGAACCGAACGCCACGAATCGCGACGACGCCGTGAATTTCTCCCACGCGCTGGTCCGCCGGCTGTCGGCCGAGCAATTGCACGACGCGATCCATTTGGCGGCCGGCGTGAAGAGCCGCTTCAACGGATACGACGAGGGAACGCGGGCCGTGCAACTGGCGGGCGTGAAGAGTTATCGCCGACGGGACAAGCGGCCGACTGCGGGCGAGATGTTCCTCAAAACCTTCGGCAAGCCCGGCCGGCTGCTCTCCTGCGAATGCGAGCGATCGAACGACACGACGCTCAAGCAGGCCTTCGTGCTGATCAGCGGGCAGATGGTCAACGACGTGTTACAGCGAGACGGCGGGCGGGTCGACGTGCTGGCAAAGTCGAAGAAAACCAATCGCCAGATCGTCGAAGAGTTAACCTGGACCACGCTCAGTCGCCCGCCCAGCGATGCGGAAATCACGGGTCTCGTGGCCCATTTGAACCAAGCGAAGGATCGCAAGTCGGGTGTTGAAGACGTCGCCTGGGCGCTTATCAACGCGAAAGAATTTCTCCTCCGAAAATAATGATGGTTTGTAGGAGGCGTCTCCGACGGCGACCTTGCGCCGGGTCGCCGTCGGAGACGCCTCCTACAACTCAACGACCCTGAACAATCCAACTCAGCCATCGCCACCCTCCATTTCCCCCTGAGATGACGCCATCATGACTCAACACAACACCATCGCAAAGCATCTCCTGCTGACAATCGCTTTCGTCGTTGCACTCGCATCGATTGCATCCCCAACTGCCCACGCCGGCAAATCCGACAAGCGGCTCGACATCTACTGGATCGACGTCGAAGGCGGCGCGGCCACGCTGATCGTCACGCCGGCCGGCGAGTCGATACTGATCGACTCGGGCAACCCGGGGGCTCGCGACGCCACGCGGATTTTCAAGGTCGCAACTGAAGTGGCCCGGCTGCGGGAGATCAACCACTTGATCACCACGCACTATCACCGCGATCACTTCGGCGGCGCGGCCACACTCGCCGGGGCGCTGCCGATTCGCCACGTCCACGACAACGGCATCTTCGATACGATCCGCGAGCGGCCCAGTAAGGAGTATCTGCAATTCACGGCCGACAAGCGCTCGGTGATTAACCCGGGCGACGTGATCAAGCTGAAGAACGTCGACGATAAGAACGTCGTGCGGGTGACGCTCCGCTGTCTGACGACACGACAGAAATTCCCCGCCGCGGGCGATGCGCCAAAGAACGCCGAGGCCTGTGCTTCCGCGCCGTCGCGGCCCGAGGACATGAGCGACAACGCCAACAGCGTGGTTTCGCTGATCGGCTTCGGGCCGTTCCGGTTTTTCGATGCCGGCGATCTGACTTGGAACCTGGAGAAGAAACTCGTCTGCCCAGTGAATCGCGTCGGCAAGGTCGACGTCTACCAGGTGACCCATCACGGCCTCGGCAGCAGCAACAACCCGGTGATTGTCAAGACGCTGGCCCCCACGGTCGCGGTGATGAACAACGGCGTGACCAAGGGCTGCAACCCGGCGGTGTTTGCCACGCTCAAAGGCACCAAGTCGATTCAGGCGATCTACCAGATGCACAAGAACCTGCGCAAGGATCGCGAAAACAACGTGCCGGACGAGTACATCGCCAACATCGAGCGGGAATGCAAGGCCAACTACATCAAGCTGTCGGTCGACCCGACCGGCAAGACCTACACGATCACCATTCCGGCCAACGGGCATAAGCGGACGTATAAGACGAAACTGTAGGAGGCGTCTCCGACGGCGATCCCGGCGATCCCGGCGATATCGGCGATCCCGGCGAGCGGCGGCCGTGAGGCCGTCGGTAATTCCTCGGACGTAGAACGCAGCGATGTATCACCCCCGGGCTAACGCCCGCGGCTCGCCGTATTTTTTGCAAAGCGAACCATGAACAACACAACCAACCAATCCGCCTGTGTTGATTTTCGACGACTGGCGATGTCGCGGCGTCATGCGCTATCGATCGGCGGGGCCGGCATGTTGGGGCTGAACATGCCGATGCTGCTGCGGGCGGCCGAGAAGAAAACCGGCCCGCCGGCGCAGGCCCGCAGCGTGATCTTTTTGTTCCAATTCGGCGGTCCCAGCCACATCGACATGTTCGACCGCAAGGACGATGCGCCGGACGACATCCGCGGGCCGCTCAAGCCGATTCCCTCGACGATTCCCGGCGTGTCGCTCTGCGAGCATCTGCCGAAAGTCGCGCAGATTATGAATCGCACGACGTTGATCCGCACGCTGCATCACAAAAACAAAAACCACAACTCGGCCGCCTACGTGGCTCTGACCGGCAACAACCCGCCGACCGACGATCAGCGGCTGCGCGATTCGCTCGATTTGTTTCCCGCCTACGGCTCGGTGGTCGACCACCTGGCCCCGGGCGCCAAGGACATGCCGACGTTTGTGGCTTACCCGCACGTGATGCGCGACGGGTCGATCTCGCCGGGTCAGCACGCCAGCTTCCTCGGCAAGCGGCACGACCCGCTGTTTTTCTCGACCGACCCGAACGACAACAACTTCAAGCTGCCGGAGTTAAGCCTGCCTGCCGGCCTTTCGCCAGAGCGATTGCAAAGCCGGCGAGAGCTGCAGAAACTCATCGACCGGCAATCGAAGCTGCTCGATTATTCTGCGACCGCTCGCGGGCTAGACGAGTATTACGAAAAAACGCTTTCGATGCTGACCTCCGATAAAGTCCGCAAGGCATTCGACCTGTCGGCCGAGCCGGTCAAGGTTCGCGAGGCCTACGGCCGGACGACGTATGGGCAAAGCTGTCTGCTGGCCCGGCGGCTGGTCGAGGCGGGTGTGAAGTTCATCAACGTCTATTTCTCCAGCTCCATCGGCGGCAAGAGCACAACCAGCGGCGGCTGGGACACGCACGGCTTCAACGACACACGGATGTTCAAGATCGTCGACAAGTATCACTTTCCAATCACCGAGCAGACGCTGCCGACGCTGCTGCTGGACCTCGAAGAGCGCGGGCTATTGGACGAAACGCTGGTCGTCTGGATGGGCGAATTCGGCCGCACGCCGAAAATCAACAAAAACGCCAGCCGCGATCACTGGCCCGGCTGTTACACAGCGTTATTGGCCGGAGGCGGCGTCAAGGCCGGCTACGTCCACGGCAAGAGCGACCGCTACGCCATGACCCCAGCCGCCGACCCGGTCTCTCCCGGCGACCTCGCCGCCACCATGTATTATCTTCTAGGCATCGACCCCGCCAGCGAAATCCGCGACAAGCAGAATCGCCCGCTGGCGATTGCGGATGGCAAGCCGGTGATGGAGGTGATGGCGTAGGGAAAGGAGAACAGCAGAAAAGGCCTTCGTTATGAGCCATAAAGCTTGGGAAGCAACATTAGCGGTTGTTCGCGGCGAATCCGCCGACGCTGTGAAGCAGCTTGGATGCCCGTTTTGCAACGGCGAGATGTCTGTGGTTTACACGTTTACGGAAAAACGAAAGTCAGGTGGTCTAGGCATTACTTGTAGGAATCTAAAGTGTTTGGCGAACATTCGTATCACTGGAGTTAGCGTTGAACCGTCCTGGGTTGAAAACGCTGGAGATCGGATCATGACTGAACCCGAGAAAGAAAACAGTGAACGCGGGACAGCATAAAGGGGGCGGGTGTCGTTTCAGATCGGAAATCGACTTCCATCTTCCTTTGTTCCACCCGCCGAATTAAGCCCGTTGACAACTCTTCGCAATATGCTAAGATTGATTCGTGGCTTGGTGTCACCAGTTTTCACGAAATGATGCCGGATGCGTGTGATCTCGCTCAAGCCACTGAGAGATTTTTGGGAAAGACACCCACCGGCGGAGAATCCGCTGAGGGCTTGGTACCGAATCGCGACGAAGGCCCACTGGGGAAACCTGAACGAGCTTCGGCAGGTGTACCCGAGCGCCGATCTGGTCAAGGGCGACGATTCGGCCAAGGGGAAGCTGGTCATCTTCAACATCAAGGGGAATGACTACCGCCTGGTCGCTCGCATTGTGTTTGAATGGGAATTCGTGCTCGTCATGAAAGTGATGACGCACGCTGAGTACTCGAAGGACAGATGGAAGGAGGAGATGTGATGTCTACTGCCAAGCTGGGCACGCACAGAGGGAGCAAGGACGATTACATGACGCTGATCGACGAGCATCCGCTGCGCACCATTCGCAACGACAGGGAGCTAGGCCGAGCGTGCAAGGTGCTCGACTCGCTGTTGGCCCGCGATAAGCTGTCGGGTTGGGAGGAAGCGTATGTCGACGCGCTGGCGGTTTTCATTGAGAAGTACGAAGCCGAACACCATGCGATCGAGCCGCCGGCGGACTGTGAACTGCTGCGCGAGTTGATCGCTGCCAAGGGCGTTTCGCAGGTCGAGGTGGCCCGAAACACGGGCATGGTCGAATCGACGATCTCCGCCGTGCTGGCCGGAACTCGCACCTTGAACCGCGACCACATCGGCCGACTGTCGAAGTATTTTGGCGTGTCGCCGGAGGTGTTTTCGTTCGACGGTTGAGGAAAAAGGGGATAAGTCCAATTTTCTGCGGCCGGATCGAAGCAGCACCACAATCGGCTATCGCAGAAAATTGGACTTATCCCCTTTTTCCGGTCGGAGTTTGACGTTCGCGGACGACCGGCTACAATGACCCGTAGAGGTTTCGGGGGCGAAACCAGGGGAGAGGTATCATGTTCGGTTTAGCTTTTCGCTCGGTGGCGCGCCCACCGATTCTCGGGCTCGTTGCTGTCGTGTGGTTGGCAGGCTCCGCGTGCTTGCTGCCGGCCGCTGAGGAAAACTTGGCCGAGACCAAGATCTATCAAGCGCTGGGCGAGAAAACGAAGATCGAGTTTCGCAAGACGCCGCTGCAGGATGTCGTCGACCATTTGAGTGAATTTCACAAGATCAAGATTCAGCTCGATAAGACGATGCTGGAGGAGGTCGGAATCGGCGCCGATACGCCGGTCACCAAGCGTCTGAACAACGTCTCGCTCCGCGCGGCCTTGCGGTTGATGCTCCGTGATTTGGAATTGACCTATGTGATCGACGATGAAGTCCTGTTGATCACGACGCCCGAAGAGGCGGAAACTCGAAGCACGACGAAATTCTATCCGGTTGCCGATCTGGTCGACAGCGATCCCGAGACTGCGTACAGCCCCGACAGCGCCGACTTCGATCCGCTGATTGAACTCATCACGGCAATCATCGCGCCCGATAGCTGGGAAGACGCCGGCGGGGGGGGCGCCGTGAGTGCATTCGCCAAGGCCGGCGCCTTGGTCGTTTCGCAAACGCACGAGGTTCACGAGCAGATCGGGCAATTGTTGGCCGCGCTGCGGCGGCTGCGACCCGCCCCGGCCGACCTGAAAGCGAATCGCGTTGACCGGGCGCAGCGCGACAAGCAGGAGATCGTCCGCGTCTATCGCGTCAGCAATGTCAAGGGTCTTACCTACCGAACCGTTACCGCAGTCAAAGGCAGCGTCAAGGACAACGCCAAAGGCAGCGTCAAAGACCGTGTTAAAGACAACGCCCGGGCCGGAGAGAAAACGCTGTCGCCCGATTATGCCGCCGCCAAGCGATCGGCCGATGGATTGGCCACGTTGATTAAGAAAGCCGTGGCGCCGAAAAGTTGGACCGAGCAGCATGTCATTCGAGTGATTCCCGGCACGCTGGTGATTCGCCAGTCGCGGCGTGTGCAGCGAGAAATCAATCGGCTCTTAAAAAAAATGGATCTGCTCGACGGCGCAACGACGCTTTCGCCCGTGGCCGCCATGCCGGCGCGGTCTGAATTGCCGATCTCGATTCGCCTGGGAGAAAACGCCGCGGAGGCAAGAATTCTCAACATTGGTCGAAAAAACCGAGATCGATTTACTCGAAACCCCGCTGCGCGATTTCGCGGATTTCATTAGAAAGAAACACCAGATCGAAGTCGAGTTGGATCGGAATGTGCTTGATGAAGAGGGCATCGGCGGCGACACTCTGCTGACCAGAAATCTCAAGGGCCTCTCGCTCCGCTCGGTCCTGCGGCTGGTGCTTCGCGATCTGGAATTGACGTTCATCATTCGCGACGAAGTGTTGCTGATCACGACGCCAGATGAAGCCAACACGCAACTCGCCACGCGGCTCTATCCTGCCAAAGATTTGGTGGCGCTCGCCGATGACACCTGGGATTCCGGCGACGTCGACGTTGACGCCGACCCACTCATCGACGTTATTCAATCGGCGGTCGCGCCGGACAGTTGGGATCAGGCGGGCGGGATGGGGGTCATCGATTTCTTCGAGCCATCCGCCGCGCTCGTGGTCTCGCAGACTGAGGACGTGCATCGGCAGATTGCCCGCCTGCTGCAAAAGCTGCGGGCCGTGCGAGAGTCCCAATTCAAGGCCGACAAGAATGCCAAGCGGGCTGCCACGGATGAACCGCAATTACGCGTCTACCGCGTGTCTGTTGGAATCGATCCAACCGTGCCATCGGCCAAGACGCAACCCGCGGCGAAAAAAGTCGGGGCCGCTTGGCCGATCGCCCGAAACGTGCTGGCTCAGATCGGCGGATTTCAGGGCGTAGGACGCGGCTTGGTCGGCGGCGGCGGTTTCGGCGGTGGCGGAGTCGGTTTTGATTTCCTAAATGACCCGCGGCGAGCGGCGCTCTTCAATCTGGCGGCGCTGCCCGATGACGGATCGGCCGAGCGGGTCATGCAGGATCTGGTGTCGCTGATCCAAGGCAGCATCGAGCCGCAAAGCTGGAACGGCGATGAGGACGCGGCCATCTACACGATCACCGGCTGTATTGTCGTGCGGCACACGGCGAAGGTCCAACGTCGCGTCGCCGCCCTGCTCTCACAGACCGGCCTGCTGGTGCCCAAACCAGGTCCGCCCATCGTGGGCGGCGGCATGGGCGGCGGCGGCCCCGGATTTGGCGGCGGCGGCGGTTTCTAGACCATAGTCGTTGTTCGCTCCGCGAACGAAACGTCGGGTCCGCCACACGAGTTAATCGCAAAGCACGGGAGCCGTAAGCATGTACCTGCTGAAACCCCGTTCCAGAGGGCAACCCGCCTGTCGCCGGCTGCTGTCGACCCTCATCGCGGCGGTGCTGTCGATCGGCGCAGCTACTGTTTCGCTGGCCGACGATGAGAATTCGGCCGAGGCAAGAATCTATAAGGCGCTGGGCGAGAAGACGAAAATTGATTTTCGCGAAAATCCATTGCAGGAAATCGCCGATTATCTGAGTGACTTGCACAAGATTGAGATTCAGCTCGACAAGCTGGTTTTGGAGGAAGCGGGACTCGGCGCGGATACGCTGATCACCAGGCACTTGCATAATCTTTCGCTCCGCGCGACCTTGCGATTGATGCTCCGCGATTTGGATTTGACCTTCGTGGTCGACGAAGAAGTCCTGCTGATCACGACGCCTGATGAGGCAAGCTCCCGACTCACGACAAAGCTCTACCCGGTCGCCGATCTGGTCGACAAAACCCCCGAGACTCCCTACAGCTCCGACGATGCCGATTTCGATCCGCTGATTGATGTTATCAAAAGGTTCGCCGCGCCGGCCGATTGGAGTGAGCAGTTGGGCGGTTTAAGCGGATTCGCCAAATCCGGTGTCTTGGTCGTTGCGGAGACTCCTGACCGTCAAGAGCAAGTCGGACTGATGTTGGCTGCGCTGCGACGGCTGCGTGCCGCGCGGAACGACCTGAAAACGCGTCGCGGTCCTAAGGCGGAGCACGACAAAGAAGAGATCGTGCGCGTCTATCGGGTAAGCAACGTCAAGGGGCTTATGCCCGTGGTAAAAGACACCGTGGCCAAAGGCAATGCCGAGGTCGTGCATTGGTTTCCGCCCGATTACTCTGCCGCCAAGCGATCGGCCAAGGAGTTGTCCGATTTGATTAAGAAGGCCGTTGCGCCGAAAAGTTGGACTGAGCAACACGTCATCCGGACATTTCCCGGCACGCTGGTGATTCGGCAATCGCGGCAGGTACATCGCGAAATCCATCGACTTTTGAAAGGGATGGATCTGCTCGGCGGCGCAATAACGCTCTCGCCCGTGACCGACGCTATGCCGGATCGCTCTGGTTTGCCGACATCGATTTACCTGAGAGAAAACGCCGCGGAGGCAAGAATCCGCAAAGCGCTCGGCGAGAAAACCGAAATCGAGTTGCTCGAAACATCGCTTTTCGATTTCGTGAAGTTAGTAGAAGAAAAACACAAGATCGAAATCGAGTTGGATGGGATTTATCTTGAGGAAGCGGGCGTCGGCGGCGATATTCTGCTGACCAAGAGTCTCAAGGATGTCTCGCTCCGCTCGGCCCTGCGGCTGGTGCTTCGCGACCTGGATTTGACCTTCGTCATTCGCGACGAAGTGTTGTTGATCACGACGCCCGATGAAGCCAACTCGATGCTCGTCACGAAATTTTATCCCGTCATGGATCTGATCACCGGCGGTGATGACCCACTGGGCGGCGGGGAATTGGATTTCGACCCGCTCATTGAGCTCATCGAAGCGACCGTCGCTCCGGAATTTTGGGGCGAAAGTGGCGGGCCTGAACCGATCGGTTTTCTTGAGCCCCGTGGTACGCTGATTGTGTCGCAGACCGAAGAGGTTCACGAGCAGATCACCCGCCTGCTGCAAAAGCTGCGACGGCTGCGCGATTCCCAAATCAAGAGCCAGAAGCACGCCAAGCAGGATGACGCAGCAACAATGGTTTTGCAGGCGTACCGAGTGGCCGTCGAGGTCAATTCGATCGCAGCGGCGACGACCCTGGGCGGGAGAGTTCCAAGGACTGTGGGTGCCGATTTTATATGCGGCACATGTTTGGCCGCGGGTTACCGAGGAGGTGACATGACAGAGCGACAAATGGCTTTGAACAACCTCGCCTTTCTCCCCAACCAGGCCGCGGCCGGTCGGGCGATGCAGGATCTGGTGTCGCTGATCCAAGACAGCATCGAGCCGAAAAGCTGGAGCGGCGACGAGGACGCGGCAATCTACACGATCGATGGCCGTCTCGTCGTGCGGCACACGGTCCAGGTGCAACAACGCATCGCCGCCCTGCTCTCACAAACCGGGCTGCTGCTGCCGCCCGTCCGCAAGCCGCCGCGCCGTGGCAAGGGCGGTGGTGGTGACAGCGGTGGAGGCGGCGGCATAGGCGGCGGGATGTTCTAGTTGCCATGCCGGAGTGGCTGTTTCTTCCTTTGCTGCTCGCGAACGAAAACGGCACGTTCTTTCGTTTAACGGCAAGCCGCAGGCGCCTGTGTTTCTGAGCCAATTGTCCGGTCAAAACACAGTCGCCTGCGGCTTGCCGTTAAACGAGTCACTCTCGGCCGTGCAGCGAGAAGGCTACTTGTGCGATCTCGCCCAGCTTGGTATAGTGTACAAAATAACACTTATCGAGGGCTGGCAATATGCTACCGGAAATCGCGCCAGAAGAACTGTCTACCACGCTGGACGAGGTCGCGCTCGACGCGCTGGTCGACTCCGGCACCAGCGGCCCGCCGGTCAATGCGTTCGCGGCGGCCAGCGCGTTGGGGTTGATTGTGGCCTGGGATGATCGACAATCGTCGCGGGCGAGATTTGTGCGGCTGGCCAAGCACGGTGGGGCGGACGCGGCGAGCGGTTCGATCATGTTGCGTCACGATCCGCGGGCCGAGCGGCGGCAATGGGCCGTGGCGCACGAGATCGGCGAGCATCTGGCACAGCGGGTGTTCGCGATGTTGGGCGTTTCCGCCAGCGCGGCTCCGCCGAACGCTCGCGAGCAGGTGGCCAATCTGCTGGCCGCGCGGCTGCTGTTGCCGACGCCCTGGTTTGCCGAAGATGGTGAGCGTTTCGCCTGGGATCTGCTGCAATTGAAACAGCGCTACACGTCGGCCAGTCACGAACTGATCGCGCGGCGAATGCTCGACATGCCGCCGCCGGTGATCGTGAGCATCTTCGACCACGACCGGCTGACGTTTCGGCGGAGCAACCTGCCGGGTCGGGCGCCAGCGATTTCCGACGCGGAAGCCGAGTGTCGTGGCGCGGCCCACAGCAGCGGCAAATCCGTCAGCGGTGAGATGGGTCTGGAGACAATTCAGGCCTGGCCGGTGCATGAGCCCGACTGGAAACGCGAGATTCTGCGGACCACCGCCGAAGCGTCTTGCGTCGCCTGGTAGCGGGCGGCAAATGCTTCGTCGCATCGTGGCGAAGTTCGACAACGTCAAAGGCGTTGGGGGACTAGGATCTGGGGACTGGGGACTGGGGACTGGGGACTGGGGACTGGGGACTGGGGAAACCTGGCTTCTAACTTGTCCAGTTCCCAGTTCCCAGCCCCCGCGTGCTAGGGCACGATCGATCCAAGCACGTTCTCTCTCCGTGACAGTCTCCGGCAATTCGTCGCGAAATGGCCGAAATGTTCCAGTTCGATGAGGATTCTGCTAAGCTAGACTCTGGGGCGTTGCGGCACAGACAAGAACGAGAGAAGAGGTTATCAAGGCGCATGGGGCGTGGAGTTTTCACCTGCCGACGGCCACGCCGAAAGCGGACGGTTCGCAGCCGCCCGATGAGGTCGTTTCGCGCGCGCATCGAGCTTCTAGAAGATCGCCGGTTGCTGGCCGGGGCGCCCCCGTTTCTCGACGGTGTCGAAGTTGGCGCCATCGAAACCGATCGCGTCAAGGAGCCCTCGGGGCTGGTGGTCAGCCGCAAAAACATCGACGTCATCTGGACTCACAACGACTCAGGCGGGAATCCTGAACTGTTCGCCGTCGACACCACGGGCCGGTTCTTGGGCGCCTACAACCTCGTCGATGCGAACCTCGTTGACTGGGAAGACATCGCCATCGGACCGGGGCCGATTGACGGCGTCGATTATCTCTACATTGCCGACACGGGCGACAACGCCGCGCGATACGACAGCGTGTTCATCTATCGCGTGCCGGAGCCGGTCGTCGATTCGCAGCAGCAGCCAGCCGACTTCGACCTAACGGGGGTCGAGAGGTTCGAATTTGTCTATCCAGACGGTGCCCGCGATGCCGAGACCCTGCTGGTCGATCCGATCAGCGGCGACGTCGTGATCGTCTCGAAGCGAGAGACGAAGAACGAAGTCTATGTTGTTACGCAGCAGCAATTGGACCAACTCACCGGCGACGAGCCGCACACGCTCGATCTGCTGGGCACGATGACCTGGG
Organism: Planctomycetota bacterium; assembly: GCA_022564995.1. Classification (GTDB taxonomy): domain Bacteria; phylum Planctomycetota; class Planctomycetia; order Pirellulales; family JADFKK01; genus JADFKK01. The sequence goes on from JADFKK010000035.1 coordinate 24,582, forward strand.
GGAACAAAGGCGGGCTGACCGGCGCGGTGGCCGGTGATGTGTCGGCCGACGGCAGCGAGATCCTCATCAAGAACTACGACGAAATCTTCTATTATTCCCGCCTGCCGGGCACCAGCCTTGCCGAAGCGATCATCGACGTCGAGCCGCTGACGGTCCCCTACACACGGGAATCGAAAGGCGAGTCGGTCGCTTTCGATTCACACACGGGCGGCTATTACACTCTCAACGAGATTAGCAACCAAGAGCTGACCTTCTACGAACCCGACGTCGACGTGACGCCGCCGCTGCCGCGCTTCATCGCGCCGCTAGACAACGGTCCCGAAGACGTCAACCCGGCCGCTGGCGAACTGTTTGTCGCGCTGCCCAGCGTGTTGCAAATTCAATTGGTCGACCAGGAGGTCGACGACACGACCGTGACGCCCGCGGTACTGAGCATGACCCGGCTTGGCAATCCGTTCGATGCCTTCACGTTTGCTTACGACGCCGCTAGCGATGTCATCACGCTCACGCCCGAGGGTGACACGTTCCTCCGCGGACGGTACGAAATCACGATCAGCCCGGCCGGCAGCGTGATCGCCGACGTCGAGGGAAACCAGACGCCCGAGACGACGTTGGTGGTCGAGGTCTCCGTCGGTTTGCCGACCGTTCCGGTGGCCAACCCCGACGCCTACGTGCTGACCGAGGACGACCAACTCGACGTTGGCGGAACCGAGGGCATCCTCGACAACGACGACGCGGCGTTCAATACTCCGTTTGTCCCGGTGCTCGTCGACGCTCCTCAACACGGAACGCTTGAGCTCTCCGACGAGGGTGGGGTGATTTATGTGCCCGAGGCCGACTTCGCGGGCAGCGACCGCTTCACCTATTTCATCCGAGGACGGTTTTTCGACTCCGAAATTGCCACCGTGACTTTCACGGTCGAGCCGGTAAACGATCGGCCGATTGCCGAGGACGACGCTTACCGGGTTGTTCAGGGCGAAGTGTTGGAAGCCGGCAGCAGCGCCGCCGCGCCCGAGCGAATCGCCGGCACCGGTTTTCAAGAGCCGAACGTCGGAGCCCAGCGTTACACCGCGGGCACCGGCGGCAACGAAGAATTGGGCTTCGACGGAACGGTCATCCCGAACGGATCCAACGAAGTTGCCGTCCGTGATTTTGGCAACGGCGACCAGCAACTGCTCGTCCACGACGGTCGCGTGTTGATTCGCACCGACCTGGTCGACGTGAGCGAGTACGAGCAAGTCCAGGTCGCCATCGATCTGCGAACTTGGGAAACCAGCAACGGCAGCGACTTCGAGCGCGATCAGGACTTCATCCGCGTGTTCGTCGAGGCCAGCGAAAACGGCGTCGACTTCAGCGAAATCGACGTCACGCCGGGCACCCTCACCGGCGGCGGCGGTCGCGACGATCCGCAAGACCAACTCAAGGCGCTCGGCAGCGACGAGAACGGACCACTAACGACCTTCGGCGTCGATATTCCAGAACAGTTTACGTCGCTGCGCGTGGTCATCGACGCCGAGAACACTTCCGCCAGCGAGCGATTCACGTTCGACAACATTCTCATCAGCGGCATCGCCAAAAGCGCCGGACGGGGCGTGCTCAACAACGACCTGGACGTCGACCGCGATCCGTTGACCGCCGTGCTCGTCGATCCGCCCAACCACGGCACGCTCGAGCTACAGCCAAACGGCGCGTTCATCTACACGCCGAATGATCGATTCGTCGGCGACGACACGTTCACCTATCGGGCCAGCGACGGCCAGATCGATAGCGAATTGGCCACCGTTACGATCACGGTCGAGCCGCCGACCGAAGTCGTCGGGCGGAGTCTGTTCTACAACGATTCGGTTTTCGTCGGCGACGCGGCCATCGCGCCCGACAAGTCGGCTCTGCTGCCGGGCCAAACGGCCAGCTTCGCCAACTACACCAGCTTCGTGCATGGTCTCAACGGCATCATCATCGACGTGCAACGTCTGGCCAGCACGACCCTCGATGAATCGTCGTTCGAGCTGCGTGCCGGCAACACCCGCGATCCGTCGACTTGGCCGCTGGCGGATTCGCCCGCGATCACCGTCCGCCCCGGCGCCGGCGAAGACAACTCCGACCGCATCACGCTCGTCTGGGCCAACGACACTCTGACGAATACCTGGCTCGAAGTGACGCTCAAGGCCGGCGACGCGACCGGCCTACAGAAAAACGACGTGTTCTTTTTCGGCAATGCCATCGGCGATGTCGGCCGTGGCAATCTCACCGGCGTGGTGCTGGTCGACGGCGTGGACCGCGCCACGGTCCGCCAGAATCGGAGCGACGTAATCCCCGCCGCGATCGATTCGCCCTTCGACATCAACCGCGACGGCCTCGTCAATAATGCGGATCTGGCCATCGTGCGACAAAACCGGCGCAACTTTCTGAGCGGCCTCGTCCTGCTGACCGCTCCGATGCCCGCCGCTCCGGCCCCGCCCGCGCAGCAATTTGCCGTTGTCGGGCCGCTGGCAGCTTCGGCCGATTCGCCGGTCGGTAGAGACAACCGACGTGTTGGAAACAAGATCGCCTCGGAGGCATTTTTCGAGCGACTCGGCCGGCGAGCGGATGATAAAGTGGCCATCGGTTGGCGGGCCGTGCCAAGAAGAAACGCCCGTCACGGTGCCTCGCTGCGCCGACTGCAAGCCGCCGCGGTCGACCGTTCGATCGAGGAAGTCGATTTGTCCGTCCGTCTTGGGAGAATTCCTGATGCGATTCGCCGTGAAGACCAGCGACGATGACCCGTTTGATTTGCGGGCCAAATGCGAACGATTTGTCAACGAAGAGTTACTGATCCCCGAAAGTCTGACCATCGACGAACGGGCCGACTTCGCCGTGACCGAGTTCAAGTATGCCCTGGAAAAATCCGCCGCCAGCCTGTTCGTTTCCGTCGTCACAGGCCCGCCGAAGCGACGGCGCTAAGCTCTTTCTTAAAACAAAGTAGAAGCGGCGTCCCGCCGCTTTCTGTGGATTTCGCCTTGCAAAATCCACGCATAACGCGGCAAGATGCCGCGTCTACTTTACCCGTCGGCAAGAGTTTTGAGGTAGAGCATAGTTGGACAGCGTCACTTTGGCTTTTCCCCACCGGCCTTGTGCCGGTGGTTTATTGGTTTGGGTACTACTGCGGCGCACGGCGCCGCCCCGTGTTTTCCCGTCGTCTCCGCCGCCGTAGGCGACGGAGACGACGGGAGGAAGGGGGCTGGGAGCAGGTTCGATTAGTTGCCAAACCGGCAAGCCACCGGCACAAGGCCGGTGGGGATAAGACCTGAGGACGCAATGTGTTACGTTCAAAGGTTCGGCCAAAGTGGCGCTGTCCAAATAGCAACTCGTTGAAAAAGTGGAAGGAGAGAGTCAGACCCCCAAATCGCGCGACGGATCAAGTAATGTGTGCGCCCGTCGTCTCCACGTAAACCGCGTACAGCGAGGTGCTGGCGGTCATGAACAGCCGGTTTCGTTTCTTGCCGCCGAAGCAGACATTGCTGCAGATTTCGGGCAGCTTGATCTGGCCGATGCGTTTGCCGTCTTCGGCGCCGAAGATGTGGACGCCGTCGTAACCGTCGCCGACCCAGCCGGCCGAGGCCCAGATGTTGCCGTCGACGTCGCAGCGGATGCCGTCGGCGAATCCGGCGGCGGTTCGCGTTTCCTTTTTGCCCTCGGCATTGACGCCGGTGAATTCCAGCGACATTGAGGCGAACTCCTTACCGTTGGCGACCTTCTTCTCGCCGACGATGTCCCACACCTTGATGTTTTCCTTCGCGTCGTCGTAATGGCTGGCGCCCGTGTCGGCCACGTACACCTTTTTGTAATCGGGCGAGAAGCAGAGGCCGTTGGGCTTGAAGATCTCGTCGGTCAGTTTGAACAGCTTGCCGGTTTTGGCGTCGATGCGATAAACGGCTTCCTTCTGGTAGGGCTGCTTCGATCCGTTTTTCGCGCGGCGGCCTTCGTAGTTCATCAGCCCGCCGTAACCGGGGTCGGTGAACCAGATGTCGCCGTTGGGATGCACGGCTCCGTCGTTGGGCGCGTTCAGCGATTTGCCGCCGTACGTGTTGGCCAGCACCGTGCGGCTGCCGTCGTACTCATAACGCACCACGCTACGGGTCAGATGCTCGAACGAAATCTGCCGCCCTTGATAATCGAACGTGTTGCCGTTGCTGTTGTTCGACGGATGGCGCATCACGCTCACGTGCCCGTCTTCTTCCAGCCAGCGCATCTGCACGTTGTTGGGGATATCGCTCCAGAGGAGATATCGCCCCACCCCGTTCCAAGCCGGCCCTTCCGCCCAGAGCATTTTCTTACTGTGATACAGCCGCAAGATGGCCGCGTTGCCGAGCTTGTACTTTTTGAAACGATCGTCGATCACAATCACATGCGGCTCAGGATATCGGGCCGGCGGCGCGCCGGGGCCATACTCCCGGCCGAGTGCTTTCGCCGTCGCTGCTGTTGCCGCCACGGTCGCAGCGGTCGCGGCGGCGGCCGTCAAAAACCCCCGGCGGTCGACGGACGGAAGTTGAACGTCAGACGTGTTGTGAACATCGGTCATGGTGGTCGATCCTTGTCGTGATGAAACCAGATGCAATCAAATTGGAGGAGGCGTCTCCGACGGCGACAAACAGTCGTAACCCGAAGCGTGAGCGAGGTCGAGCGAATCGTGACGATTTCACACACTTCCGGCCACTCTTGAAGCGTGCTCCAGGAGCCTCCCATCATAATACCATTCGCCGCCGCTTTCTCAATAATCTATAGAATCGGCGAAGATTGATGGCCCAGCCGGCTCGCAGGGCGCGACCAACGGTCGCGGCTTTATGGCATGGTTCCCGTTGACGCTTTGCGCAAGATGGCCGTATAATCCGGCGGTTTGGCGGCTTCGACTTCTTACGAGAACATCATGAAAATCCACGAATTTCAGGCCAAGGGTATTCTGCGCACCGCCGGCGTGCCGGTGCCGCGGGGCATCGTAGCTCGCACGGCCGACGAAGCGGCGGCGGCGTTTGACGAATTGGGCGGATCGTTTGCCGTGGTCAAGGCCCAGATTCATGCCGGCGGACGCGGCAAGGGCACGGTCAAGCAGCATCCCGAGCAGCACGGCGTGCAATTGGTTCACAGCGCGGCCGAGGCCGGCGAAGTGGCCGGGCGATTGCTCGGCGGCACCTTGGTGACCATTCAAACCGGCGCGGCCGGACAGACCGTGCGGCAGGTGCTCGTCGAGGAAGGCTGCGACATCGCCCGCGAATTGTACCTGGGCATCGTGCTCGATCGGGCCAGGGCCATGCCGGTGTTGATGACCTCGCAGGAGGGCGGCGTCGAGATCGAAAAAGTGGCCGCTGAAACGCCGGAGAAAATCTTCAAGGAACATTTCGATCCGCACGTCGGAATCGAAAGCTACCAAGTCCGCAAGCTGGCCCAGCAACTCGGCCTGTCGGGCAGCAGCGTCCGCTCGGCCGACAAATTCATGAAGCTGCTCTGCCGGGTGTTCGTCGATAAAGATTGTTCGCTGGCGGAGATCAACCCACTGGTGGTGACCGGTGAAGGCGAGCTGCTGGCCCTCGACGCCAAAATGACCTTCGACGACAACGCGATGTTCCGGCACAAAGACATCGAAGAGCTGCGCGATCTGTCGGAAGAAGACCCGGCGGAGATTCGCGCCGGCGAGGCGGATCTGAGCTACGTGAAGCTTGACGGTAACATCGGCTGCCTGGTCAACGGCGCCGGCCTGGCCATGAGCACCATGGACGTCATCAAGCTACACGGCGGCGAGCCCGCCAACTTCCTCGACGTCGGCGGCGGAGCGAACGTCGAGCAAGTCACCGAAGCGTTTCGGATTTTGCTCGATGATGAGAACGTGAAGGGCGTTCTAGTCAACATTTTTGGCGGCATCATGCGCTGTACGACGATCGCCGATGCGCTGGTGCAAGCGTACAAGACCCTCGACTTCAACGTGCCGCTGGTTGTTCGTCTGGAAGGCACCGAGGTCGAAGAAGGCCGCAAGATAATCGACGAAGCCGACGTCGATATGATCACGGCGAGCGACATCACGGACGCGGCGGAAAAGATCGTAGCGGCAGTGGGCAATTAGCTTTTAGCTTTTAGCGGTTAGCGGTTAGCGGTTAGCTTTTAGCGGTTAGACGTAAGACGTTGGCTGTTTGCCTCGTTGGGACGAATTACCCTCTGCCAACAGCCAACAACTCCAGGAGGCGAACGAACGACATGAAAGACTTTCGACGCCTGCAAGTCTGGGAAAAGGCACACGCGCTGACGCTAGCGGTATACCGTGCCACGGAAGCGTTTCCGAAAAACGAGATGTACGGGCTGACGTCGCAAATACGACGTGCTTGCGTGTCCATTGGATCGAACATCGCCGAAGGAGCAGGCCGCTCCAGCGACCGTGAACTGGCGAGGTTTCTCGACATCGCTGGCGGCTCCGCCAACGAAGTCGAATACCAACTGCTGCTCGCTCGTGACCTGGGCTATCTCAACACCGAATCGTACTCATCCCTCAACGCAATGACCAACGAAATAAAGCGGATGATAAACTCCTTCACTCGCCGTATCCGCAAGACCGCCCCCACCCCACGCTAAAAGCTAAAAGCTAAAAGCTAACCGCTAACCGCTAACCGCTAAAAGCCATCCATGAGCATTCTCGTCAACAAAGACACCCGCGTTATCTGCCAAGGCATCACCGGTCGGGTCGGTGAATTTCATACAAAAGGCTGCTTGGAATACGGCACGAAGATCGTCGGCGGGGTCACGCCGGGAAAAGGCGGGCAGACCGCCGCCGATTTGCCGGTGTTTGACACGGTGGTCGAAGCGGTCGAAAAAACCGGCGCCGACGCGACGATGATCTTCGTTCCCGCCGCCTTCACTGCCGATGCGATCCTCGAAGCCATCGACGCGGGCATCAAGACGATCGTCGCCATCACCGAGGGCGTTCCGGTTATGGACATGGTGCATGTCTACGAAATTATCAAGGAGTCCGACTCCGTGTTGATCGGCCCTAATTGCCCGGGCCTGATCACGCCGGACGAATGCAAGATCGGCATCTTGCCGGGTTACATTCATCAGCCGGGGCCGATCGGCGTGATCAGCCGTAGCGGGACGCTCACCTACGAGGCGGTGTGGCAATTGAGTAACTTGAAACTCGGCCAATCGACCTGTATCGGGCTGGGCGGCGATCCGATTGTCGGCACGTCGTTTATTGATCTGCTGGCCCTGTTCGAGGCCGACGGGGCGACCGAGGGCATCGTGATGATCGGCGAAATCGGCGGCACGGCCGAAGAGGAGGCGGCGGCGTACATCAAAGAGCACGTCAGCAAGCCGGTGGCCGCCTTCATCGCCGGACGCACGGCCCCGCCCGGCAAACGGATGGGCCACGCCGGGGCGATCATCTCCGGCGGCAAGGGCACAGCGGCCGAAAAGGTCGCGGCGCTCCAGGCGGCCGGCATCGAAGTGGCTGAAAGCCCGGCGGATATGGGCACGGCGATGCAAAGGGCGCTGGGGCGATAGGCGGGGGGCAGGTCCAATTTTTCGGCCGGATTGCGCTGTCTCATCGTCAGGCGTTGGCCGAAAACCTGGACCTGACCCCCTTGCGCTGCCACTTCGACGCGCGGATGGATCACGGCAAACCCCCCAGGCTTCCGCCAGGGGCTAGGGTCGAATGGGGTGGACGCGAGATTGTGGTTCTTGTTACTTGGCTGCGGTATTTGATGCCGGCGGTGTCGATCGTTAGAATAGGCAGGAGGTATCGTCCCTCGTTTTCTAAAGGTCTCGACATGATCAGCCACCTAAAGATCACTCTCGTCGCGATTGCACTGCTGTTGGCCGTCGGTCTGTCGGCGAGTCGTGTTTCGTTGGCACAAGGTCCGCCGCGCGGCCCGTTTGGCCGGCGTGGCCCGCCACCGCTTTCGGAAATACTTCGCCACGCGGACCGCAACCGCAACGGAACGATCGAGCCGCACGAACTGCAAGGCGGGGCGGGCGAACACATCAAGCGCCTTGCCCGCGAGAAGCGGATCGACCTTTCGCGGCCCGTTTCGATCGACCAACTCGCCAGATCGCTCGAAGGCCGCCGTGACGACCGCCGCCGCAGCAGTCGCAGTCGGTCGCTGGCCACCGAAGACGATTACGGTCGAGCGCTGCCGCCCGGCTTTGGCAGTGATGCAGATAACGAAGTGGTCGCAGGCCTGGAGCCGGTGCTGGGGTTCGGCAACGACGCGGAGACGTATGCGGTGAAAATTGTCGATTCGGATCGCCGCAGCGCCGAAGAGCGTTTTCGTCGCTACGATTCCAACCACGACGGGTATCTGTCGAGCGAGGAATTGCGCCGTGGTCGTTGGAGCGACGATCCGCTCAAGTACGATCGTAACCGCGACGGGCGGCTGTCGAAGTCTGAGATGGCGGTTCGTTACGCGCAGCGGCGATTGCGTGAGGAGGAGCGACGGCGCGAGGAAGAGAAGCGGCGGAGTGGTGACGGACAGCGGCGCGATGGTGGTCGCGATTCACGCGGCGGCGACGACTCGCGCACCAGACGCATCGTAGATTACACCTTCGGCCGTTACGACCGTAACAAGAACGGCCGGCTCGATCGCGACGAATGGGGCTCGATGCGAACCAACCCGGCCGACGCGGATACCGATCACAACAATACGATCACTCGCGAGGAATACACGCGTTGGACAGCGAAGCGAAGCTCAGGTCGGTCGTGGGGCGGCTGGGGTTCGAGGCGAACCGAGTCAAGAAGCTCCGAACGCTCGAATCGCGATTCGGAGCGGCGCATCTATTCTTACGTTGCGCCACACGATCGCCTGCCCCGCGGCCTGGACTCGTGGTTCATTGAGGCCGACGCCAATCGCGACGGCCAGGTGGCGATGGCCGAGTTCGCCACCTCGTTCGATGCAGCGGTGGTGAAGAATTTCCGCGAGTTCGATCTCAACAACGACGGGATCATCACGCCGCAGGAATTTCTGGCCGCCGACAAGGACGGCGCCAAGTACGGAGGCGGCTCGCGGCGTTCCACGGCGCCGCGCGTGGAAAAATCATCGCCGCTCACGTCCCGTCCGCAGCCCAAACCGGTCGCTTCCGCACCAGCCTCTTCAGCACCGGTAAAAATCAGCGCAGCTCATCAGGCGATCTACCGCAAGCTGTTCGACAAGTTCGACACCAACCGAGACGGCGCGCTGGTCGAGGACGAATGGTCCAAGATGAGCCGGCCGCCCAAGGACGCCGACGGCAACGGCCGCATCACGCTCGGCGAATTCATTTCGTGGTCGACACGCCGGAAGTAGAGCGGTTGACCCTACGGGCTTTGCCGGAGCAATTCCAGCACCGCCTCGATGTCGGCGGGCAAAGGCGCTTCGATGCACAGGGGCTTACCGCTGATCGGGTGCAAGAGCTTCAAACTCCGGGCGTGCAGAGCTTGGCGATCCAGCGCGACGTGATCCTCGTTGATGGCGTCCTCGTTGATCGTGTCCTCGTTGATCGTCGCGCCCAACTCCCCGTGCGTTATCTTCGACCGGCCGCCGTAGAGCTTGTCGCAGAGGACCGGCAGGCCGACGTGGGCGAGATGGACGCGGATTTGGTGGGTGCGGCCGGTTTTTGGCGAGACGCGCAGTAGGGCGTAGCCAGCAAATCGCTCGACCACCTCGTAGAAGGTTTCGGCCCGCCGGGCGGCATGATGTTGGCGGCGAATGGCCATCTTTTGGCGCTGGTACGGATGGGGTCCGATCGGCTCGTCGATCCGGTCGCGGTCGCGGTCGGGCCGGCCAACCACGATGGCGACGTACTCTTTCTCGGTCGTGCGGGCCTCAAATTGCTTGGCCAGCGCGAGGTGGGCCTCGTCGGTTTTGGCTACGACGATGACGCCGCTCGTGTCGCGGTCGAGGCGATGAACAATGCCCGGCCGCGTGGGGCCGCCAGCCTGGCTAAGCTGCTCGAAGTGAAATCGCAGGGCCGCCGCGAGTGTGCCCGACCAGTGACCTTTGCTCGGGTGGACGACCATGCCGGGCGGCTTGTTGACGACGGCCATGGCGTCGTCTTCGTAGAGAATGTCCAGCGGAATATCTTCGGCCTGCGGCCCTTCGCGGGGTAGCTCGGGCAACGTGATGCGAATGTGCTGTCCGACCCGCAGGCGATGGGCCGACTTGGTGCGAGCTTCGTCGACTAGCACGCCGCCGGCGTTGATTACCTTGCGCAGATGAACGCGGCTGTGAGTAGGAAGCTGGCGGGCGAGATAGGCGTCGAGCCGCTGCCCCCCGTCCTCGTCGGACACGACAAGATGAATCGGCTCGGCAGCAGGTTCGTCGGACGACATGGGCAGCATGACGATCCAGAGAGTGCGAAGAGGCGCGGCCTCAGTTACTTTGGCGCCGCTGGCACAGATTCTTTCGATGCCGGAGGTTTCGCGGCGTCGTCCGGCTTACTAGCATCCGGTTTATTTGTGTCTGGCTTATTTGTGTCTGGCTTGCCCGTGCCCGGCGGTGTCGTGGAGGCTGGCACCGTTTGTTTGGGCTGCGGCGTGGCGGGATCGTCCTTGGCCGGCTTCTCCTTGGGCGAGGAATCGGATGGCGTGAGCAGATCCTTTAGCCCGGAATGCTCGTTGTCTGACGGGTCAAACAGCTTGAGAAAGTCGGGGAGCTTGGGCTTTGCATCCTCTTTCGTCCCATTCGAGCCGCGATCCAAGCCACCCAGCGGATTCACCTGACTGGCAACCGTATTTTTCAATCCGGCGTACATCTGGGCCGCCCAAGTGTCGATCGTCTCGAGTTGCTTCCGCGCGTGGCTTGTATATGGTCCGTCGGGCCAGCGATCGACCAGTTTTTCGTATTGCTTCTTGGCCTCGTCAAGACCGTTGCGAGATTCGTAAGCCCGCGCCAGACCGAAGACGGCCTTCTGTCGCAGCAGGTCGTCTCGGATCGGCTCGTTGGCCTCATCGAGCGCTTTGAGGACGTTTGTGTAATCTTGGATAGCACTATCCAACTCTTTCTGTCCCTTGTCCCAACTACCGATCTGCAACAGCAACCGCACGCCGCGAGCGAGTCGAAGATCGGCCGACGATACCAACGCCCATTGTCCGACCGGCTCGCCGGCTTGTTCGCCAGCCAACCGGCTCAATACGTCGAAATCGGCGTCGGGCTGCCCGCTGCGGGCGTCGATGTTGAGTCCTTCATTAAAGTAGTCGGCCCATGCTTTCTCCACGGAACTGCGCGACTGATACTCGAACCAGGTCGCAAGCCCGACGACCACACACACCGCGATCACGACGCCGACAATAATGCGTGAGTACGGCTGAACCACGGCGATCCAGCGGGCGAGGATGTCCGACAGTTCGTTTTGCTTCAATTCCTGACGGCGTTCAGTTTTCATGTTGTTGTCTACAAACGATTCGGCCTTAGAAAAAGGGGACAGGTACATTTTGCCGCAACGGCCCGGACGGTGCTTCGCACAAAATGTACCTGTCCCCTTTTTCCACGATCGATTCTGGAAAACCGCTAAGTCCAATCCAACCCGGAGTATAGGGCCGCTGGGCGACAAACGTCAAGGCCGCGCTGGCGGCGCGAGAAAAAGGGGATAAGTCCAATTAAATGATCGACAGTTCGCCAAAAGGATCGTCGCCGCAACGACTAATCGGACCTATCCCCTTTTTCAATCCAACCGCGATGGTAACATGCCACAATGGCACACGACCTGAATCCCCCGCAGCGAGAGGCGGTCTCGACGCTCTCCGGCCCGCTGTTGGTATTGGCCGGGGCGGGCACGGGGAAAACTCGCGTGGTGACCTACCGCATCGCCCGGCTTATCAAACAGGGTATTCGGCCAAGCCGCATTTTGGCGGTCACGTTTACCAACAAGGCGGCCAGCGAAATGCAGCAGCGCTGCGCGGCGTTGTTGGGGCGGCGGCAGGAAGAGAAGCCGGAAATCTCCACGTTTCATTCGCTCTGTGTGCGGATCTTGCGCCGGCAGATCGACGCGCTGGGCTATCCCAAACAATTCGCCATCTACGACCGTGGCGATCAAGAGGGGCTGGCCCGCGCGGCGCTGCGAGAATTGCGGATTGCCAACGAGAGCCTGCGGCCTCGCGACTTGCTGTACTTCGTCGGTACGTGGAAGAGCCGCGGCGTCGGCCCCAACGAAGCGGCCGCGATGGCCGAGACCGATAAAGAGCATCTCGCGGCGGCCGGTTTCCGGCGATATCAAAAGTCGCTGAAGGCGGTTGGCGCGGTCGACTTCGACGACTTGCTGGTGCTGGTCGATCAACTGTTCGCCGAGTTTCCCGACGTGCGGCGCGAGGAGGCGGCCCGCTTCGATCATCTGCTGGTCGACGAGTATCAAGACACCAACATCACGCAGTATCGCATCATCAAGGCGCTGGCCCTGCCGCATCGTAATCTGTGTGTGGTCGGCGATGACGATCAGTCGATCTACGGTTGGCGGGGCGCCGAAGTGGAGCACATTCTGCGTTTTGGGCGCGACTGGCCCGATGCCCGTGTGGTGCGGCTCGAAGACAACTACCGTTCGACCGAAGAGATTCTGCGGGTGGCCAATCGGCTGATCGCCTTCAACAAAACGCGGCACGACAAAGTGTTGCGGGCGGCCCGGCGCGGCGGCGAGCGGCCCGCGCTGTGGCAGTTGCCGACGGAAGAGGACGAAGCCGAGGCGGTGGTCAAAGATATTAAGACGCGGCTGACCCAGAGCGGCATCGAGCCGCGCGACTTCGCGATTTTGTTTCGCACGAACGAACAGCCGCGTGCTTTCGAGACGGCGCTGCGCGAGGCCGACGTGCCGTATGTGTTAATCGGCGGGATGTCGTTTTACGATCGCAAGGAAGTTCGCGACGTGCTGGCCTATTTGAAGGTGCTGGCCAGCGGCAAGGACGAAGTGTCGCTGCTGCGAATCATCAACACCCCGCCGCGCGGCATCGGGCAATCGTCGGTGGCCGCGTTGATGGAGGAGGCTGTCTCGCGCGGCAAGCCGCTGGGTGAGTTGCTCTCGTCGGCGAGACGCATCGACGCCGTTACAACGAAAGCGGCCGAAGCGATCGAGCGATTCTTCCGGCTGATCGAAAGTTACCGTGCCCGCGCCCGGCGTGGCGGATCGCTGGTCAAGCTGACCACCGCCCTGATCGACGAGATCGGTTATCGCGAGGAATTGACCCGGCTCTATAAAGACCCCAAAGACCAACAGACTCGTTGGGCGGCGGTCGAAGAGGTGATTAACGCACTGGGCGCTTACGAGCGCAAGGCCGAGCGGCCGACGATCAAGGGTTTCCTCGATCAATTGGCCCTCGAAGACCGCGACGACGACGACAAAGATGACCAACTACGGCGAAACGCCGTGGCGCTGATGACGCTGCACAGCGCCAAGGGCCTGGAGTTTCCGCAGGTTTATCTGGTCGGCCTGGAAGAAGGCATGTTGCCGCATCGCCGCAGCGTCGAGGCCGACGAAGCAGCCATCGAAGAAGAGCGCCGGCTGTGTTACGTCGGCCTCACCCGGGCACAAGACCGGCTGACCCTCTCGCTGTCCCTCTCTCGCATGAAATGGGGCAAGCCGCGCGAGACCGACCCCAGCCGCTTCCTCTACGAACTAACCGGCCAGGCCGACAATCCGCACGCGGCCGTGCCGAAAGCGGCCCAGCGCAAGAGTTCGTCCCGCGGC
>JADFKK010000323.1 GCA_022564995.1 Planctomycetota bacterium
CCCAGTGACACCTCCAGTTGCACCGCCGGCCACGCCCCCAACGCGACCCGTTACACCGCCAGCCACGCCGCCGACACAACCGGACGCACGCAGGCCGGCTCCCATCGTCGTGTCGCCGATTGAATTGGTCGCGCTGATCGCCAACAAGACATCGTCGTTCAAGTTCGACGCCACGATCGACCGCTTCGACGGCGCAAGCTACAAGCCGGGCGAGACGTTCTCCATGCGAGTCACGAGCGAGAAGCCGGGTTACCTGTATCTGCTGCAAGTCGATTCGAGCGGCACGCCGTCGTTGTTGTACCCTACGGCGGGCGAAGACAATCGGATCCGCGGCGGCAAGCTCGTCGAAGTCAAGCCGGGCGGCATCGCCGGCGGATTCCCGGTCGTCGGCCCCGCGGGCATCCTCCGCATCAAGTCGATCGTTACCTCGCGCCCGGTCGCTTTCAGCGGTTCGCTCGATGCTTTGCAGCAAGGTCAAGGCAAGAGGAAGGTTCGTCCCGTCCAATTCCGCTGGCACCCGACACAACAGCGGCAAATCAAGGCGCTCTTGTCGCAGAAGCAGCAGACAAGCGCCAAGCAACTCGGTTGCAAGCAGCCTCAAGACGTCCTCGGTCCGTTTGCTCAGGATATGACGATGTTGTATATTGACCCCAGGTAGACACCGTAGGTCGGATTGACAGCCCGACATCCGCCAACCAGCAGGTGTTTATGATGCGAATCGCAACCTCTGCCGTTCTTTTCTCAGCCATCCTGGTCGTCTTGCTCCTCGGGTCGCGGACGTGTCCCGCGCAAGGCCCGGGCGGAGGCAAGGGGTTCGAGGTGATCGCGGCCTCGGCTTCGCGCTATGCGGTCCTGGTCGGCGTCAACGACTATGAAAAGTTCAGCGACTTGACGTACTGCAAAGCTGACGTGACGGCGCTGCGCGACCAGTTGGTTAAGATTGGATTCGACCGGCGGGACATCGCCGTGCTGACCGACGGCGCGAAGATGCGACCGAGCCGTCGCAATATTCTCGAACAGCTTGACGCGACGCTCAAGGTGGCCGACGAGACCGATCTGATCGTCGTGGCGCTGAGCGGTCACGGGGCCAGGATCGGCGGCAAGAGTTACTTCTGCCCGCTGGACGCCCGGCCGGACGATCCCAAAGGCACGATGATCCTGATCGAGGATCTGTACGCGAAACTCGAAAAGTGTCCCGCCCGGCTGAAGATCGTGTTCATCGATGCCTGCCGCAACAAGTTCCTGCCGGTCGACGCGAAACCGCTGGCGGAACAGCAGAAGTCGATCGACGGTTTCGCCAAATCGCTCTCCGACGGCGCGGTGCCCAAGGGCGTGGCCCTGTTGGCCAGTTGCACCAGCGGCGAGCTGTCGTGGGAAGACAAAGAGTTCGGCCACGGCGTGTTCATGCACTTTGTGTTGGAGGGCCTGTCGGGCAAAGCCGACCAGGTGGGAGGCGACGGCAAGAAGGACCAATGGGTTTCGCTGTTCGAGCTGTTCGACTACGTCCGCTCAGAAACCAAGCGTCACGTCCTACGAACCCGCCGCGTTTCCCAACGCCCGCACTACCACACCAGTCTCGACCTGCCTGATTTTCGGTTGACGAAAGTGCTTGATATCGTATTGCCCGGCTACACCAACTCAATCGCCATGAAGTTCAAACTAATCCCGGCGGGCGAGTTTACGATGGGTTCGCCGACTTCAGAGAAAAACCGCGGCGATGACGAAAAACAACATCGCGTCAAGATTACGAAACCGTTTTACCTGGGCGTGCATGAGGTAACGCAAGGCGAGTTTGAAAAAGTGATGGGCACAAGTCCCTGGAAGGGCAAGGAGAGGGTGAAGGAAGGATCGGATTACCCCGCGAGCTACATCAGTTGGGACGACGCGGTGGAGTTCTGCAAGAAGCTCTCGGCCAAGGAGGGTCGCACGTATCGCTTGCCGACCGAAGCGCAGTGGGAGTATGCGTGTCGCGCCGACAGCAAGACGGCGTACTCGTTTGGATCCGACGCTTCCAAACTTGGTGAATACGCTTGGTACGATGACAATGCGGACGAGGTTGGTGAGAAGTACGCACATCTTGTCGGCCAGAAGCGCGCCAACGCATATGGCCTTTATGACATGCACGGCAATGTACATGAGTGGTGTTCGGATTGCTACGGCGAGGAATATTACGCGGCCTCCGATACCGTCGATCCAACAGGACCAACCAAGGGCTCAATCCGCATGTTCCGCGGCGGCGCTTGGAACGGCAGCGTGGGGAGGTGCCGGTCGGCGAGTCGCATGGGGGATACGCCGGGCTACCGGGACTGGGACACCGGATTCCGTGTCGCTCGTGTTCGGTCGGAGTAAGCAAGTCAAGTGAGCGGAGGTCGGTAAGGGATCGTACCGCGAGTAAGAATCGAAACGCGTTGCAGGCGACGGGGCCAACGATGAAATCCTGCGGCGAGCGTTAGCCCGGTCGCCTGCGACCGGCCGACACGAGGAACCACCACGTAGCAAGCGGCAACTCTACCCGAGTCCAACCAGCGGAAGTGGGACTTGCAATCATGGCGATCGCCTACCATATCACGTTCGGTGCTTACGGATTCTGGCTGCCAAACGATCCGCGCGGGTCGTGGTCGGACTATGTGCATGCTCCGCGTCTGCGGCGGTTTGGCCCGGCAACTAAGGTTCGTACCCGGCAGAGCGTCGCGCACGTCGAACATGACTACCGACAACGAATGGCGGCCAAACGGGAATTGCAATATCCGGCGGTGGTGTTCAGCGCCCGTCAGATCGAGGCCGTCGGTCGCGGTTTCGGCAAGGCGATTGAAGAAACGGGGCTTCGTGTTTTTGCCTGCGCCGTGATGCCGGACCACGTACATTTTACTTATGCTTCGCACGAACGAAGCAACGGCTCGTTGGTCGGGCAGTTGAAGAGCCGTGCCACCAAACAATTGAACCTGGACTCTCTGCATCCACTTGACGGGGCACACACGCCCTGGGCAGAAGGGCATTGGGAAGTCTATTTGGACACGGAAGATGAGGTCTTTAGGGCGATCGAATACGTCAACCAGAACCCGATCCGCGGGGGCAAAACACCGCAGAACTGGCCGTTTGTGATTTCGGCAGGCTGAAAGCGACGGTTCCCTTCCGTCGCAGGCGACGGGGCTAACGGGGGCAAACATGCGACGTGAGAAAACTACAGAAGGTTGTCGGAAAATCAAGTTGGCAGCGCAACTTTCGACACCCGGCGGAGTCTTCTCGGTGACGCGACGCATGGTGCGAAGCGATCGCCCCGCTAGATCAACCAAAACAGGAGTCGAAAAATGAACAAGTCCACCGCATCTCTACTGACCGTGATTCTTCTGAGCATGGCCTCGTGGACCTCGGCCGACGTGATTGAGGGCAAGTCGCTCAAGGGGGCTCGCGGGTTCGATGTTGAAGCCGATCTTCGCAACGATCGGGCGACGTTCAGCGTCCGCGTGGCTGTTGATCGCGAAGACCGCATCTACGAAAAAGGCGATCTGATGCATGTCACTGTCAGGTCGGAGAAGGGCGGTTATCTTTACCTTCTCTACCGCCAGGCCGACGGCTCGACGAAATGCCTTTTCCCGAACCTTTATGAGAGCGACAACAAGATCCGTGGCCGTCGCGAGATCACCATTCCGACCGCAAAACAAGGTTTCCGATTGCGTTGCAGCGCGCCGTTCGGCGAGGAACTGCTGGTGGCGATTGTCACAGAACGTCCGGTTGCGGTCGAGCGGCTCGGGGTGAAGTCCCTAACGAAAAGCGTGCTAACCGATGTCGATATAAAGACGTTCGTTCGCGGTATTCGCAAGGGCATGGAAGTCGTCAGCGCGGCGTCTGGCGGTAAGCCCGGCAAGTGGGCCGAGCACATGGTGCAGATCAAAACGGTGGCCAAGGGCAAACGCAGCCGCAGTGTGCATCCGAAAAGGCGGATCGGCCTGTTTATTGGCATCAGCAAATACAGGGATTCCCGCATTCGCGATTTACACCTCTGCCACAAGGACGCCATCGTCATGGCCATGGCCATGAAAAAATACGGAAAGCTCGACGGAATCGGGCTGCTTATCGATGAAAAGGCAACCCGCCAGAACATCGAAAAGGCGTTCAGGGAACTCAAACACAAGTCGAACCCGGGCGACGAGATTTTCATCTATTGGTCCGGCCACGGCGGGACCTGCGCCGACACGGGTGGCGACGAAGCCGACGGGCGCGACGAATTCCTGGTCCCCCATGACGGCAAACTGGAAAAGATCGAAGAGACGATGATTCTCGACGACGCGCTGGGCCGTTGGATCCAGGAACTCGACGGCCGAAAGGTCGTGGTGATTCTCGACGCCTGCCATAGCGGCGGCCAGGCCGAAGGCAAGGGGCTAGACTTCCTCGACAGCGAGTTGGGGCGGATCAAGGACATCGGCCAGAAAGACGCGGCGATGCTCTTCTCTTCGGCCTCGGATGAAATCTCGGCCGAACGCCGCGACGGCAGACTGAGCGTCATGACCTACTTCCTGGTCAAGAAGATGGCGGCCAGCGAGTCATTGACGCTCGAACAGGCATACGACTACGTCAAGGTCGAGGTTCCCAAGTACATGAAAGAGCATTTTCCCGGCCGAACACAAACGCCCCAGTTGTGCCCGCAGGACGGGGCCGACGTGAAATTGCGTTAACTGGCAGAAGGAGTAATCGGGCAAGTAACAGCGACCGTCGAAAGACAGCTCCGAAACGGGAAAAGCCCATTTTTTGAGAGCCACGGTTCTGAGCTGCAACGCCGCGAACAAGCCGGGCCGTGACCGCTGAATGCTAAAAAAAAGCCGGCCTTCCCCATCAACTCGCCCACCCCGGCCCGTACGTGGTCGTCCACACCACGTACGAGGCCGGCGGCGAGAGCGAAGTGATCTCAGCGGCGGCGGCGACCGCGACCACGTCGGCCGCGATCCCAGCCGACGCGAAAGGCTTTCTTGCTGCCTTCGCGTTTGCCGCTGCGATAAATGAGGTGCGCGACGACGTAGATGACGCCGATCGCAATGAAAAACTCCATGTTGCTGTCCTCTTCTGTTTGGTTCGTAATCTCCGTCAACCGATTGACGAAGCAGGTCTTTCTTACGGACGGTTGCCAACGATGTGGCACACCGGCTCAGGCCACGTTCCATTCACCCGCCAGCAAGTTGAGCGTCGTGTCGAAATCGACGGCGATGCCGCGCAGCCAGCGGGTCAACTGGTGAACCATTAAGCCGGCGGCAATGCTGGCGGCGTAGATGGTGCTGCGGGCCGTACAGGCACCGCGCTGGGCCTCGGACGGTTGAAACAACGTCCGGGCGTAGGCATCGTGCGCAGCCAGGTCCGCTACGCTGAGAACGCGGATCACCTCACCCAGCATCCGGCCGTCCGTCCAAAACCGGCACTTGGTCGCGGCGGAGCGCCAGATAGCCTGGCGCGCGCCGATCGAATCGACACAGCAAAACACGGCCTCACCCAGCGGACACTTGGGCCGATAACGATCCTCGACGACCTGGACGTCCACCGTCGGTTCAATCTGCCGCAGGGCAGCGGCCGTCGCCAGCACCTTGGCTTGCCCTACGTCGGCGGCCAGGTATCCCTGCGTGGTCACGTTGGTCGATTCCACTTGATCGAAATCAATCAACTGGATTCGATGTGTGCCGATGGCCGCCAGTTGCAGGGCAACTTGACGTCCGATGGCGCCCACGCCGATCACGGTGGCCCGCATCGCAGCAAGCCGCTGGCGGGGCACCAAGTCCTGTTGTCGAGCGAATCGGTCAGGTTCAGATTTCATAGGACAACCTTTCACATAATGGGTCGAGGTCTTGGTCCAGATACGCTTGCCAAGCGTCGTCAGTCCATCCGGTGCCTGGTTCAAACGGATCGATCAAGTCAGGCTCAACGAATCCCGGCTCGTTGCTTTCCTCTGCAGACCGGGTTGACGACGAAGCCGTTACGTTCGCACCGTATTCTTGCTCCCAGGACTGCACCTGGCTGGCCTCGAATGGCCGCTCAAAATCAACGCACACGGGGACGACCAGCGTAGCGCCGGGGCCGACGTTCAACTGCAAGCGGGCATACGTCTGGCTGCCCCGGGCCACGATGAACATTACCGCCCAATCGGCCCGTCCAAACACGCGGGCGAACGTCTCCTCGTCGGTCATGCTGGGCTGCGGACAGTCGCCGGGATGGGTGTGAATCCAAATCCGCCCGAACTGTTGGGGCCTGCGACCCTCGTCCACTTGTCGATCGAAAAAGTCGGCCACCGCTTCGTCGTCAAAGACGACACTCACCGTCGTGCAGACTTGTCGCACAAGCTGCACGTCCTCGACCCGCAGCAGATCGTCGCCGGCCGCGATCCCAAATCCGCCCACTTCGGTCTGCCCGCGATCACGCAGGTACAGCAACTTGGCCCAGGCGGTCGGGCTGAAGCGCAGGGTCGGCTGGTCGAGACATTGGGTCTGTTGCAACGGTCGGCTGTTCTTCTTGTCGCTTTTCTTGCTTTTCGTCGTCGGGATCGCTTTGGTTTTCGTTTTCACTTGCGTCATGGCACGTTTCACACCTTTCTTGGTTATCGCGGCAGTCTGGACAGATTCGGGCGTTGCACTCGCGGCACGACCTGAGACAAGAAAAACAGTAATCGCTCTGGCAGCCGGTACACATTGAAATGCACCCGGTACATAGAATTCCGTCGCAGTCGCCGCACGTTCGATAGCACTGCTCGCACATGGAACTGCCACACTGCTCGCAGGACGACCGCTCGTCTTCATCGATGTGTGTATCGCAGTCAGTGCATGCCACACCGTACCAGTCCGACATCGCCACGTACGGGCTGGACGCGTTGTAGGTGTTTAAGAGGTTGGCCACGATCAAGAAGAAGTCGGTCAGCCGGCCTTCCATTAAGGCGCGGCGCAGCGGCACCCGGGCATCACCCTCGCAGACGTGCTCGTTACTCACATGCGGATGCGTCACGTTCTCATCGGATGCTGCCGGTTGGGGCTCGCGGGCGATGACCCGATAGGCGCCGGCCCCAGCTAACAGCTTGCTCCAGTCGAGACAGATCTCAAAACGTCCCAGGTCGATCTGCTCCAGCTCGATGGGATCGGTGATGACCGACAGCGTCTTGGCCGATCGGTTCCAGGTGACTTCCGGCCACGCTGTTCGTAGCGGGCACTGTGACGGGGGCACGGGATGTGAATCCTTCACGCGGGAGCCAGCAACTTGTTTGAGGCCGCGCCGTGAAACTCCAGCCAAGAGCGGTATAGCTCTCTGCGGATTTGACTGATGCGCCCGGGCGAGAGATTTTGCTTTTTGGCGGCTTCATTCGTGGTAAAGCCGATGGCCAGATCCTGGGCGATCTCGCGGCAATAGCGGTCGAGACGCTGTACATGGATCCGCTTTCTGATTTGCGCATAGCGCGAGAGCGGATCACGAACATTGAGGCGGCAGCCGACCGTACGGCCTGACTTGATATGCCTAACGGCGAATCGGGCCAGGGCAGTCGGAAAAGCCCTCTCAAGCCGTCCTTGCTCGAAGAGTCGAACATATGCCTTGAGACAACTAACCGTCCCTTCCTGAATCGCATCCTCTCGGGCCTCTGGATTCAAGCGGCGAAACGCACAGGCGAGATGCCGTTCGATCTGGGGCAGAATCGCCAGGAAACCTGCCTGCCAATCATTCTCCGCAACTTCACGTTTCTTTTCTTCGCCAATCGTAATCATGGGGCGACCTCCAAAAAAAGAGACCGCCCGACTGCGGGCGGTCGGGTAGAAAAACCACGACCGCCCCGTTACGAGCAGGGCGCACAGATCGTTGACTCGCGGCGCGGCGAATCGAAATCCTCGGCACCGTCGATACAAAAAAGCCCGGCGAGTTGACGTGGATAAGGTCAATTCGCCGAGCGAATTATTGGCGCAGCTGGTATCAGCTTCGAACTGACTTGATGTTTCGCTGATGCGGACCTGTTTTCTTCTCGTCTATTTTGCTGTCACACTGAGAAAGATCCCGAGCAATGGACCGCGCGATCATTCGCAGCAGTCGCAGCAGAGTATCTCGGACCTGCTGAGGTGAGGGCTCGGCTTCGTGGACTTCGTGAGAATTGGAGTTGTTGGGCATAATGGGTATCCATGAGAGTGCGTAGGGCGCATGAAAAAGGCCTTGAGCCACCGCTTGTGCGGCATCCCAAGGCCCAGAAAGGCGGATGGCTGTTGAAGGGATTGCTAGATCGCCCAATCCTTCAACGGCTTGAATTCATAACGGTGGTGCTTGTGGCGGCGGAGCATTGTAAAATCCGCGGGTGGTTCAAGGACTGGAACGTAGGGATCCGTCAGACCAAGCTGATCCATCTTCCGCTGCAATGCGAAGGCACGCTGTCGTCATTCCGCTTGTATTTGGCATTACGTTCTTTTAGCATCCGAATGACGCGATCGTACCGCTTGGGTTCGATGAATGCCAAGTGCGGACGCTCGCGCTCCAGCCTTTCTTTCTCCGGCGCCTTGATCGACTTGCGGCGCCCCGTCTTGTTGATGCGTTTGGACATCCTTTCGTTGCGCACTCGCACGCCCTTTAGTATCGGATTGCGGGTTACTCGGCCGACCATGCGCCCGTCCCATTCTTTGTTTCGATGATAGGGCCCTGTGGCAAAACCAATGGCGTTGAGCCAATCGGCGACCTCGGCGAAAGTCGCCCCTTTTTCCAACCTGGTGAACCATTCGTCGTAGGCTGGCTCAGCCGCTGGATCCTTGGTGACTTGACTGTCATGGATTTTATCGTCAACAGATTTCTTTTTCGGTTTAATGTAACCAGCGATGACGAACTGAAAAGCTTCACCTTGCCGAAAGCGGTTTCGCAACGTCCGACGAATGCGCTTCCCCGTATCGGCGTTGTACGTTTCATGCCGCAGTGCAGCGAAGAAAGCACATAGTCGCCAACCCTCACGTGCCGTATCCAAATAATCGTTCGGGGCGATTACTCGAGTGCCAACATCCTCCGCTGCCTCACAGAAGAGAAAGGCATGCACACGGCGAAAAATTCGACCCAGATCCTCGGCGATGGCCAGGTCGAACTCTTCGCTCTCAAGTTCAGCATAGGCCCGTTTGGATTCTTCTCGGTCGAGGTATTCGCCGCTACCTGTTCCGGCGATTACAGTGACCTCGAACGGCACGTCAACGCGATCCTTGACCCACTTGCGGAACTCTGCCTCCTGGTCCTCGTTGGACTTCACGTCCTGCTTGCCGGGCCCGGGATCGCTGACTCGGCAGATGAGCAGTACTTTAAGCGTGGACCCTCTGCGCGGAACGAGCGGTGGATCGAGTTTGATCTCTGACATATCGGCACCTCAATTCTGGGAGGTGACGAGCCGCGGCTGATTGACCCAGTGGGTCAATCAGCTTGACATTTCCTGAGAGTACGTGACACTTCGTGACACCGGGTGACAATTCACTAACTCCTTGCGGCGTTTGGACTTATTGTCGCAAATGAAGCATCACCAAGGACTTGGGAGAACCCGCATCGCGAGTCCCTTGCCCTCCGCTTTGACCAACCTCGCCGTCGTAAGTGTTGATTTCCCAGCTAAATTTCTCCTCATTGTCGCGGGCAGACCGACCACCAGCGCCGCCCGGGAAGCCTGATTGGTTCATCTGGGCTTTCGCCTCGTCATCGTGGAGATGTTAGTAGTGTCGGATCATCTCGCTGTTGGTGTGCCCGAGCCGGTCCATGAGGTGTCCACCGCGAGGACCGTGAAAGAGATAGGCACCGCCGCGGGGCTTGCGTTCGAGCACGGCTAGCAAATCCATGGCCTGGATCTCCACGCCACGGTAGCAGTAGGCCGGTTCGCTTTCTGCCTTGCGCAGCCTAAGCTTGATCGGGTCCACCTCTAAGGTCTGCGGGCCTCTTCCCTCACCGCATCTGGAATCCCACCTTTGAGATTCTGGAGCCAGCGGTAATAAGTTGATCGTGAAATGTCCTCGTCGGCGCAAAACTCATCAATACTCAGGCCGCTCGCTTCGCGACTGGCCAATCGTTCTTGCCAATCAAGATACTCATCAAGACCAGGAGAAGGTCGACCAGGCTTGCCCATCACACGCCTCCAAAAAGAACCGAGAATCTCAGCCTACCAGCAGCGTCAAGCATGTATCGAGCGGACGCTTACTGAAACTTCGGCGTGTCCGATGAATCTCGCTACGATGGGAATAGGGTGTAACCGGCGTGCCTCGCCGCTGCAAGTCGTTTTGGAGTTGGGAGTTGTGGCGGATTGATGGTGACAAAAACGGCCTCCTTGGGGTAAACATTGGTTTGACTAAACGATGTTTTCCCTAGG
>JADFKK010000324.1 GCA_022564995.1 Planctomycetota bacterium
GTTTGAAGAGGGGGGAGGCAATGTTAATTGCACGGCATACAGCTATTGAGGCACGAACGGGAAACCAGGATACTGATCTATGTTGGAGCCTACCCATCTAACATTCCTCCTCTACTCTACCGGGCAATAGTTTCATTCGTTCTTGATTTGAGCGATAAGCCCTTGTGCAGCCGCCACGCGGGCTCCGCTACGTTACCACGTGGGAAAGGAATCCCGGGTGTCGTATCTACTCAATGTTCTCTACCTGACTCTACTTTTTGCCGCCTCGCCGTGGCTGCTGTGGCAATGCTGGCGTAAGGGCAAATATCGCGAGGGCTTCGCCGAGAAATTGCTCGGCCGGGTGCCGATGCGCGAGGGCGACGGGCCGTGCATGTGGCTACACGCGGTCAGCGTCGGCGAGGTGAATCTGCTGGGGCCGCTGATCGAGGCGCTGCGGCGGGACGCCCCCCAACTCGAATTTGTTATCTCGACGACCACCATGACCGGCTACGCGCTGGCAAAGAAAACCTACGCCGATCATCTGGTTTTCTATTGCCCGCTTGATTTTTCCTGGGCGGTGCGCACGGCGATGCGGCGGATTCGGCCCGACGTGCTCGTGCTGGCCGAGTTGGAACTGTGGCCGAATCTGATTCGCGCGGCGAAGATCCACGGTGCGAAGGTCGCGGTGGTCAACGGCCGGCTGAGCGAGCGAAGTTATCGCGGGTATCGCCGGCTGCGTCCCCTGATCGGCCGGCTGCTACGCTGCATCGATCTGCTGGCGGTGCAGAATGCGTGTTACGCCGAGCGATTTGAACGGCTGGGCGCCTCGCCCGGATCACTGCACGTCACCGGCTCGCTGAAATTCGACGGGGCGGAAACCGATCGCCACAACCGGGCCAGCGAGCGGCTGCGAACGTGGGCCGGTTTTCGCCCAGGCGACGTGGTTTTTCTGGCCGGCAGCACGCAGGAGCCGGAAGAGGCGCTGGCCCTGGAGACGTTTCGCTTATTGCGAGATGAATTCCCGCAGCTTCGCCTGGTGCTGGTTCCGCGGCACCCCGATCGATTTGAAGCGGTGGCCGATCTGCTGCGCGAAAGCGGATTGCCCTGGCGCCGTCGTTCGACGTGTGCCACTGCTGGCTTGTCCAGCAGTGAATTCGGCACTGCTGGGCAAGCCAGCAGTGGCACCCGGCAAACCACCCCGGCCATCCTCCTGGTCGACACGATTGGCGAGCTTTCTGCCTGGTGGGGCACCGCCAGCATCGCATACGTCGGCGGCAGCATGGGCCGTCGCGGCGGCCAAAACATGATCGAACCGGCCGCCTACGGGGCCGCGGTCTGTTTCGGCCCGCAAACCGCCAACTTCCGCGACGTCGTCCGGGCCCTGCTCGCCGCCGAAGCCGCCGTCGTCGTCCACGACGGGCGCGAATTGACCGCCTTTGTCCGCCGCATGATCACCTCCCCGGCAATCGCCACACAAATGGGCCATCGCGCCCAATCCCTCGTCCAGAGCCAAAAAGGAGCCACCCAAGCCACTGCCACTCTTTTTGCCGAGGAAATGTTCGGCTTGGGTAGACAGAAGGCTGCCTGAAGGTGTATTTTATAGGGCTCGCGAGACCAAGGCAGAAGACGTCGGGCGTCCGGAGTTGGGTGTCAACATTTTCCATGATGAGGAGACGGTGTGGTTAAGCTGAATGTTCGAGATAGCGAATCGATTCAGGAGGCGGTTCGCCGCTTTCGCAAGCTCGTCGAGCGGAGCGGTATCAAGAAAGAAATGCGCCGCCGCGAGTTTTACGAAAAACCGAGCGCCCGCGATCGCCGCACCCGCCTGCGGGCTGAACGGCGCGCCAAACGCATGCGAATGCTGCAAGGCGGCTAATTGCCATCTTCCAGCGCGGCGGGCAGCTTTTCTATGAACTGACGGATCTCGTCGCGCACTCGGCGGTAGTGCGCCAGTGCCTCTTCCTCGGTCTTCGCCGAGGCGGCCAGCTTGGGCGGATCGTCGAACCCGACGTGAATCACCTTCGTCTTCGCGGCAAACACCGGGCAGCGCTCGTCGGCATGTCCACACACCGTCACGACGTAATCGAAGTTGCCCTCTGGAAGCTCCTCGACCGTCTGCGACGCCTGGCTCCGGATGTCGACGCCCACCTCGCGCATCACTGCGACCGCCCGCGGATTCAGCCCATGGGCTTCGATGCCGGCGGAAAACGGCTGGACCGTCTGTTTCAAGAGGTGATGAGCCCAGCCCTCGGCCATCTGACTGCGGCAGGAATTGCCGGTGCAAAGAAACAAAATCTTCAGTTTTGACATGGCGATTATCGAGAATAACGAATGAGGGACGAAACATCCAAACGGATTTTACAATCGATGAACCACCGGGAAAAGAGGCTGTGGGGCTGTGGGGCTTCGTCTCCTACAGCCGCACCTTCACTTCCACGATGTCCAATTGCGGTGGTACGACCGGCGCTGGGTGGTCATCCTCGTGAAGGAAGGTTTGATTCTCGCCATAACGGCTCGACTCCTTCAAGGTCGCGTCGATGCGGTCGACGATCGTTTCTACGCCGTCCTCGGCCTCGGCCGGCGTGACCGCGCAGCTGACGGTGACCGGTATCAACGTCTCTCGGTAGGCGAATTTCGCGGCAGCTACGCCCTGGCGGACCTGTTCGACCACGTTGGTTGCCTCGCGAGCCCCCGTATCGTGAAATAACACGACAAACACATGGGGCGAATGTCGCAAGATCGACCCTCGCTCGCCTGCGGCATCTTGGAGCATGTTCCTCACGGCGTCGAACAGCTTGCCTGATGATTCGTCGCCGATTTGATCGACAAGCTGCTCCGTGTTGTCAACGCCGACGATGCCCACGGTCAACTTTCGGGTGCGCTCGGGATCGTCGTTCCACCATTGGTTGAGTGCCTGCTTGACATCTTCGTAACCCCGGGGAGGGTCTTCGGCTGCTGCGTGCTGTGCGATTCGATCGCGCGGTATCTCGGCGAGGCACGTTTCGGCGCTCTGAAGCGTTTGTTCAACTTCACCTGCATTGTCCATCAACAAGCTCGTCTCGCCCAGCAATCGCTGGTAGCCGGTCTCCAGATCGCTTTCGACGTCGACCTTTTCGATATTCGCGTTGGAGAAACCGACCAAGGCCTCTTGCTCGGCCATCGCCCGCCCGACGCTGACCGCAACGTCGGCGAATTGGCCGTGGTCCTCCTGCGACTTGAGACGTCGGGAAATGCCACCCTGTTTGTCGAGAAACTCCCGGTTGACATTCTTTAGCCCGTCGGCACATTCCTGCAACTGCTCCGCCTGTGGAGTCTTCGAGCCATCGCGCACCTGCGATTCAATCTCACCGAGTTGGGCGCGGTAATGTTCCAACTCCCTTTTGAAGTCGGCCACGCACGCCTCGACGATGCCACGGTCATCCTCGCCGAAACTGCCGTCATCAAGATCGCCGTCATTGAGTTCGCCGTCATTGAGTTCGTTGGAAGCGGAACCAGCTTTGGAAGGCTCGGTCGGCTCTTCTGGCGCTGGCGATTCCTGCTCTTCGAGGCCAGATTGCGATGCTAACGCCTCGAACGCGGCCGACGCGCTCGGCTCCGAGGTGACAGGCTCGCTTTTGGACTCCGCCGGGCTCTCAACTGGGGCCGCCGAAATACCGTTCACCTTGGTCGGCGGCTCGTCGATTGGTATTTCGTCCGTCTGGGGTGGCTGCTGGTCACCTTCCACCGCCTCACGCTTGGCCAACGCCGGCCGGTCCACGGACCACCACGCCCGTCCCAGGCCCAACTTGACGGCGGCAAAATAGCCAACACCAAGGTTTAAGAGGGCGATCAGAATGATATAGATGGTCATGGCAATCAACTCATGGCGAAGTCTCTTCAATCGGAAGAGCCGTCTCTACCGCACTACCCGGGCCGACGAACTGGACGCTGGCACCGGCCGATTCCTGGGCGTAGTATCGGCTTGCTTCTTCGAGAATCGCTTGAGGATCGATTTCGGTCGGAAGCCTAATGGCGAACGTCTCTTCACTTTGCGAGATCATTTCTTTGCAATCGACCGCCAGCGTGATGAAATCATCCAGGTCGTAGTCATACTCGCGTTCGAGAAACCGCTGCGCCTCAGCCAACGCCGGG
The DNA here is from genome assembly GCA_022564995.1 of Planctomycetota bacterium. Taxonomy (GTDB): domain Bacteria; phylum Planctomycetota; class Planctomycetia; order Pirellulales; family JADFKK01; genus JADFKK01. The sequence continues at coordinate 4,111 of JADFKK010000324.1, forward strand.
CTCTTAGGCGCCCACAGCGCGTCGCTCATCAATTCGGCACAGCGCAGCGCGGTGACCAAATCGCCCACGGCCTCCGTCTCGCCGTGATGTTCGGCAACCGCGTTCGAGAGGCTTTCCGGAAAATCCCACCGCTGCATGACACGTGCTCCCAAAGCGGCATGGTCAAATCCGAACTGCTCTTTTTCGGCCTCGATCAACTGCGAAGCGTGCGATTGGCCGTCGTACGTCGCCGTGTATCGCTCGTCATCCTGTACGAAAAACAACACGCCTAAATCGGCCAGCAAGCCGCTCACGTAGGCTTCGTCGCGATGCACCTCTTTGCTGTCGGCGCACAATCGCGACGTCACCGCCGACATGCTCAAAGCACGACGCCAGAAATCGTAATACCAAGCCTCTGGCGCGCCTTGCACGAGACGATCGAAAAGCCCGTAACTCAACACGGCCAGACGTAGCGAACGCCGGCCGATGTAAGTGATTGCTTCGTGCAGGCTACCGATTTTTCGAGACAGACCGAAATACGTCGAATTGACCAACCTCAGCATCGTGGCCGCCAGCGCCGGATCTTGTTCCAGGCAAATAACGACTTCGCTAATCTCGAAATTCGGCTCGCGAATCAACTCCAGAACGCGGCTGGCGACGTGGGGGGCCGCGTGAAGCTGCTCCACTCGATCGATCAACTCGTCCATCTTAGCGGTCTGCATGTCGGGTTCCCTTTTCGGTTCCAGCTCGCCCATGTTTCTTGCGCCAACAGGTGGCCCGCGCGAACAACCGCCGGACCGTTCTCAAGAAGATAGCTTATGCAGGAATCTGCCGTCGGTTCCGCTGGCGTTGCCGCTGGCGGCTCCGCGGCCATCGCGGCAATCAGGTCGATGCCCGGCCAATTACAGCGGTCCTAACGGCGATGCGGGGCCAGAGATATTTCGACCACGGCGGCGACGCTCAAGGATAGAAGACGTATCAGGATCGGTCGTTTCCCTGGAAGCAGGGGACTGGGGGCTGGGGACTGGGGGGGTTAGGAACGTGGGAAGCAAAATTTCCCCAGTCCCCAGCCCCTTATCCCCAGTCCCCAAACACCTTGCAGGTCATCATTTCCACGTTGGATCTGGTCGATTAGCGTTCATCTTTCGTGGCCACCAATTCCTGTGGATACCAATTTCGGACGCCTTTTCAAAACGTGCGGATCAGTCGTTCACAAACAGCCAATCATCCCCGTCCGCATCGCTGTGACATTGAATGCACGACTGGAACCGCCCGGCGATCGGCTTGCTGCCTTTTTGCTTCGGCGTCAGCGCGGTCTTGCCGTCGGGGCTGTACTTGATCCAGTACCAGTCGCCCGCTTTGGCGTTGTAACCCTTCGACTTGTACATCACCGTCACGGCCATCAACGTCTTCTTGTCTTTGCCGTAATTCTCCTTGACGACGATCGATCCGGCCGGCGGATTCTTGCCGTTGCTGCGGGCGGCCGAATTGGCATAGATCCGCAGGTATGCCCCGTGCGGCGATTCGCCCTCATAAATGTCGGTCGTTTTGCCGGGGAAGGCACCCCATTTTTTGTACCGCGATTCGCCCTTGGTCAGATAATCCCAAAGCGCCGCCTGAAACTGCGCCGGCGTCTTCACGGCCCCACCCCGAGTCGTGCTGCCACGACGCTGGGCGATGCTCGATTCGCTCGTGGCCAAAATCACCACGACGGCCAAAACGACGGTTCCTAAAATGGTCCTGCTCATCATAGACTCAACCTTTCTGTTGCTGTTGATGGGGTGCGTGTGCCTGTGTGTTGGTCGAAAAAAACGCCACCACGCAGCCTATTATCCCCGGCCGCTGGCTTCCGTTCCGTATTGCATCTCACGAAGAATAGGTTTTTCGGTCATTCCTGCCCGATATAACCTCGCGCGGTTATGAATGGCTCGTTTAACGGCAAGCCGCAGGCGCCTGCGTTTTGAATCGACGCCCGGCTTGGAAGTGCATTTCCAGCAACGCAGGCCTAAAAACGCAGTCGCCTGCGGCTTGCCGTTAAACGAAAAAATGTGTCACCATCCCCCTGGTGGCGGGTGTCACATCTTCGGTCGCCGACCGGGTTGGTATATAAGAGAACCGCCATGAGTGCCCAACTATCCGACTCCGCCGAGACCGCCCGCCTGCTGGCCTGTGCCGCTTCCGACCAGCAATCGGCGCTGGCCGGGCTGCTCAAGCATCACCAGAGGTATCTCCGCCGGATCGTCGAGTTGCGGTTCGACAACCGGCTCCGCGCGCGGATCGACCCGTCGGACGTCGTGCAGGAAACGCAGCTCGAGGCCCATCGCCGCTTCGCCGACTACCTGCGGCGCCGGCCGATGCCGTTTAAGCTCTGGCTCCGCAAGACGGCCCAACAGCGGCTCTGCGATTTGCAGCGCGAGCATCTCGTCGCCCAAAATCGCTCAGTCGGGCGCGAGAAGCCGCAGCCAGATCACTCGTCGCTGATGCTCGCCGCGCCGCTCGCCGGTCGGGGCCCCTCGCCCAGCGAGCAAGTGGCCCGTCGCGATTTTGAACAACAGGTTGCCCTCGTCGTTGGCGAGTTGTCCGACAGTGACCGCGACGTGCTGCTGATGCGCCACGTCGAGGGCCTCTCGCATCAAGAGATCGCCTACCTTCTCGACGTCGAAACGGCCGCCGCCCGCAAGCGTTACGGCCGGGCACTGCTGCGGTTGCGTAAATTGCTCGTCGATCGGGGTCTCGCGGAGGAAGACGCATGACGACCAGGATCTCACCCGACGACACGGCCTTGGAAGCGCTGCTGGTCGAAGCGGCCGACGTGTTCACCGACGCATTGCAACGCGGCGAGCATCCGCAGATCGAACAGTACGCACAGCGCCATCCACTTTTGGCCACGATGATCCGTCAGGTGTTTCCCGCGCTGTTGGTGCTCGAACCGGCTGCGGACGATCAACCGGACCTTCCCGTCCACGACGACGACACGGGCACGCTGGGCGATTATCGCATCTTGCGCGAGATCGGCCGCGGCGGCATGGGCATCGTTTACGAAGCCGAGCAGATTTCGCTCGGGCGGCGCGTCGCGCTCAAGGTGTTGCCCTTCGCCGCCATGTTAGACAAGCAGCAACTGGCCCGCTTCGCCAACGAAGCCCGCACCGCCGCCACGCTGGATCACCCCAACATCGTCCACGTCACCGACTTCGGCCTGGCCCGCATCGAGGCCGACGCCGGCATGACGATGACGGGCGATTTGCTGGGGACGCTGCGCTACATGAGCCCGGAGCAGGCTTCTGGCAGCCACTTCGTCGACCAGCGTAGTGACATCTATTCACTGGGAGCAACGCTTTACGAATTGCTGACTCTACAGCCGGTCTTCGCTGGGAACGACCGCCAAAAACTCTTGCGGCAAATCCCCGAGCAAGACCCCCGCCCGCCACGGCAGTTGAACAACGCCATTCCAAAAGATCTGGAAACCATCGTCCTGAAGGCCATCGCCAAGGAGCCGCAGTCCCGTTACGCCACCGCCCAAGCGTTGGCCGACGACCTGCGGCGGTTCCTCGAAGACAAGCCGATCCGTGCCCGGCGGCCCGGCCCCTGGGTTCGGCTGCGAATGTGGACCAAGCGGCACCAGGGCCCGACGATCACCGCCGCCGCGGTCGTTTTCCTCTCCCTGGCAGTGGCCGGCGGGTGGAAGCTCCAGCGTGATCGCGAGAGCCGCGAGATCACGCAGTCGGTGCGCGAGTCGCTGGCCGCCGCCCAAGCGTCGATCGCGGCGGGTGACGACCTGCGGGCAAGCACCTATTTAGGCGAGGCCAAGGGGCGCCTGGCCAACGGGAACGACACCCTGGGAACTCTGGCTGCACAGACGGATGGCCTGCTGGCTCAGGTGGAGGCCCGGCTAGCCGACCAGGAGCGCCTCGCCCAATTCCAGAAGCTGGTCGAGCAGTTCCACAGCCACGGTTTAGCCACGGCTTGGGTCGTCCGAAAGCGCGGTTACGAGTATTGTCGCCAGGCGTTGCAACTCTACCGGGCTGATGAAGATCTTCCCTGGACCCGGCAGCCTGCCGTTGAGAACCTCACAGCCCAACAAAGCGAACCATTAAAGGACAGCGTCTTCGAGCTGTTGGTGTTGCTGGCCGACTGGCAAATCCACGCGCCAGGCAAGCAGCCGCGGCCGGACGACTACCGCCGTGCCATCGAATTGTTAACCAGAGCCGAACACGGCTACGCACCCACCCGGTCCCTCTACCAGAGGCGCAGCGGCTACTGGAGTGCCGTAGGCGACGAGCAGGCTGCCCGTGCCGATGCCGCCCGCGCCGCGGCGATCGAGCCGGTGCTGGCCCTCGATCGTTATCTGTTGGGCGATGCTTGCCGCAGAGAGGGACAACCGGCCGAGGCCTTGGAGCAGTTCTCGCAGGCCATCCGCTTGAAACCCGACCACTTCCTCTCCCTGTTTCGCATGGGAACGTGCCTGAGAGCGCTGGAGCGGGCTGCCGAAGCCGAGTTGGCTTTCACCGCCTGCATTGCCCTGCAGCCCGATTCCCCCTACTCCTACCAGTGGCGCGCGTACGTTTGTGCCCAGCAGGGCAAAGAACAGCAAGCCCTGGAAGATTACCAGAAGGCCATCGAACGGGGCGACTATGTGGCCTTCCTCCACCGCGGGTTTCTCCACGGCCAGCACGGGCGCTCCGCGGAAGCGATCGCCGACTTCACCAGGGCCATCGAGACGAACCCCAGCTCCTACACCAGCTACAACAACCGGGCAAGTGAATATGCCCGAAAAGGTAAGTACGACAAGGCCCTGGCCGATTACAACAAGGCCATCGCGCTCAAGCGGAATTCCCCAGACTTCTACTGTAACCGGGCCATCCTTTACGCACGCTACAAGCATTCCGAGGAGGCTCGGGCCGACTTCAAGGCGGTGCTCGAAATCGACCCCAACTTCGCCAAGGCCTACCACTGCCGGGCGCAACTGGTTTGGATCCCCGCCAAGGAATTCCAGCAGGCCATCGAGGACTTCACCAAGGCGATCGAGATCGAGCCGAAAAACCCCGACCACTACCGCCACCGGGCCGCGTCCTACGCCGCCATAAAACGCTATGACGGGGTCCTGGCTGACTGGAACAAGATTGTGGAATTGAAGCCCGATTCCGCCTTTGCCCGCAACAGTCTGGCCTGGTTCCTGGCCACCTGCCCCGATCCTCAGTTTCGCGACCCTAAGCGGGCGGCCGAACAGGCCAAGAAGGCGGTCGAACGGGCGCCGAAAAACGGCAGCTACTGGAACACGCTGGGCATAGCCCAGTACCGCGCGGGGGACTGGAAAGCTGCGATCGAAGCGCTGGAGAAGTCGATGGAACTCGGCTCTGGCGGAAACAGCTTCGACTGGTTCTTCCTGGCCATGGCCCACCGGCAACTGGGCAGTCAGGGCGGAGAGCGGAGAGCGGAGGGCACAGAGCCAAGCGAAGTGGACCACAACGCGGAAGCGCAGCGGTGGTATGAGCAGGCGGTCGAGTGGATGAAGAAGAACCGGCCTGACGATGGGGAGTTGATCCGCTTCCGCAACGAGGCGGCAAAATTGCTGCGCCTGCCGGACGAGGCAGCGAAACCCGAGGAAAAACAGCCCCGATAGGGGCGGCAGTCAATAGCCAGGGGCGTCAGCCTCTGGAAGAAGAAGACCCCAAGAGGATTAGCCCTGAAAGGGCGACAGAAACGTCAGCAAGTCAATTCGACCCGGATCATTCGCCCCGTTCGCGAATGATTGACGCATGACCTGAACCGACAAATGACGGTCGCCCCGTTCGGCGCTCATGCTCAACGATAAATCTTTTCCAGGGGCTGACGCCCCTGGCTATTGAGTGACGCCGTTACAGGGCTCGCAGAGGAAACAAACGCGGCCGGTGAGCGATAGGCATCAACCACACCACTCACCGGCCTGGCCAACCGCTGGGCGCATGGTCTGCGCGCCCGGAAGCGTAGCCTTTCCATGATACCGCAGACCGCCTTGGAAAAAAGGAGCAACAGCCATGTGGAAGAAACTAACCCTGATGGTGGCACTGCTGGGCCTGGCGATGCTCCTGGTCTTGCCCCTGACCGCCGACCCGCGGCCCCACAGCCACGGCGGAGGTGGAGGAGGCGGGCAGCCGCCGCCCGACCCCGCCATTGCCTTTGATGCACTGCACTCGAGCAGTGGCACCCTGGACCTGATG
>JADFKK010000036.1 GCA_022564995.1 Planctomycetota bacterium
GGCCGAGCTGCGCAACGGCTGGCAGTTTTTGGTTAGTGGAGGCGTGCCGTCGGGCACGGATATCACGGGCGGCGACGACCTTTTCCTGTATTATTTCATCTAGCACGCCTGGCTGCGGTGAGCAAAGAGCCGATTTTTCAGAGGGACGAGCGGCAGGCGCCGCGGCAAGCCGGCGGCCTACGGTGGGGTGGAACGGGGAGAGTTGGCGGGTGAGTGTCGGCGGGGGGGGATTTTGGGCACGATCGGGCGCGGGTGGTGACGAGTCAGGTGGTCGAGGGCGACGCGGCGATGTTTGTGGACGGGGCCTCGCTGGGGACTTGGGTTCATCGGCGGTTGCCCGCGGCGCAGAGCGGGCGGATTTCGATCGAGCAGCACGTGCGGTTTACCGACCTGGCCGGCAGCTTCACTTCGCGGCCCTTTGGCACTTCGGCGACGCCCGCAGAGATTGGCCCGCAGTGGACGGCCGAGAACGGAAAAATCCTGGTCCGCGACGGCGACGGGGCTGGCGGCGGCGCGATGCTCGACACCGGCTTCCGCTGGCAGCCGGGCGAGTGGCATCAGGTGTCGATCGTGGTCGACGTGGCGGCGCAGACGTATGAGCTGTCGTTCGACGGTGAGAAGTACGAGTCGCCCGAGCCGCTCGGTTTTCGCGGCAGCCCGACGTCGATCCGCGAGATTGATTACCTGAGCGACAAAGACGCCTGGATCGACCGCGTGCGGATTTTGTCGCTCGACGAATTGCCGAGCGTCTTGGAGAATGACGCCAACGCGGCCGGGGATCAGTTGGAGACCGTGCTGGTCGACGGGCCGCAGCACGGGGAGTTGGTGCTCAACGCCGACGGGACTTTTGTCTACACGCCGCTTGCCGGTTTAGCCGCAAGCGATGCGTTTACCTATCGGGCGACGAACGGGACGTGGGTGAGTAATTTGGCCACGGTGAGGATCGACATTGAGTCGAGCTTGCCGGCGGATTTAACCGGGAACGGGTTTGTGGATTTTGAAGATTTGACCGTGTTGTTGGCCAACTGGAATCAGAATGTTTCGGCGGCCCAGGGGAATCTCGTCAACCCGGGGCGGGTCGCCGGTGAACTTTGAGGATCTCACCGTGTTGCTGGCGGCGTGGACCGGGCCGGGAGGGGCTGCTGCGCCGCAAGCGGCGGTGGTTGGTAGTGACCGGCTTCAGCCGGTTGATCAAAACCGGATGAATCCGGTCACTACGAACGTGGGGCCGGGTTTTGAGAGTGATTCGGAATTGGACGCGCCGCGGCAAGCCGCGACCTACGGGTCGGCGACGGGAGTCGCCTCCTACAGGGTGCGACGCGACGCGTTGAGATCTCGCCCGACAAGGCGGATCGGGCGGTTGCAGGCGGCGGCGGTGGATCGGGCGATGGAGGAGCAGGCAATGTTCGAGCGGCGCGAAAGGATATTCTCCCGACGGACGCGTCGCGGGTAGGCCGACGACAAACGACGGCCTACTTGGTCACCCGCATCGGCATGCTGGCCTTCGTCTCTTTCCGCCAGGCTTGCAATTTCGCCTTCATCGCCGCCGCCCGCTCGGGCATTTTCTTGGCGAGGTCGGTCTTTTCGCTTAGATCGTCGGTCAGGTTATAGAGCTCCACCGACCCGTCGTCGAAGCGTTCGATGAGCTTCCAGGGGCCCTCGCGGATGGCGCTGCCGAGGCGGTTGGCGCCGTGGAAGGCGTAGTTGGGGTAGTGCCAGTAGAGCGGCCGCTTGGGAAAGCCGGCGGTTTGATCGAGCAGCGGACGCAGGCTGACGCCGTCGACGATTTGTTTCTTGGTCGGCTTCAAACCGGCGGCGTCGAGCAGGGTGGGATAGAAGTCGGTGCTCATCACGGGCGTGCGGCAAAGGCTGCCGGGCTTGACGACGCCGGGCCAGCGGACGATGAGCGGGACGCGGATGCCGCCTTCGTAGAGAAAGCCCTTGCCCGCGCGGAGCGGCCGATTATCGGCCACGCCGCTGTAGCCGCCGTTGTCGGAGGTGAAGATGACCAGCGTATTGTCGGAGAGCTTCAATTCGTCGAGCACTGCCATCAATCGCCCGATGGCTTCGTCCAAGCATTCGATCATCGCGGCGTAGCGGACATCGCGAATGCCCGGTCCCTCGCGGCCGGCGTATTTTTTGAGCATTTCCTGCTTGGCCTCCATCGGCCAGTGGACGGTGTAATTCCACAGGTTCAAGAAAAACGGTCGCTCGCGGTTTTTGCGAATAAACGCGATTGAGTCGTCGATCAGCCGGTCGGTCAGATACTCGCCGGCCTTGCGGGGCTTGATGTTGTGAATTCGGTATGGATCAAAATAGGTCGGCGGGCCGCCGTAAGCACAGCCGCCGATGTTGACGTCGAAGCCTTGCCGCTCGGGGTAATACTGCACGTCGCCCAGTCCGCCACGTTTCGAGCGCCCCGCCAGATGCCACTTGCCGATGAAGGCCGTGGCGTAGCCGGCACGCTTGAGCCGCTCGGCGATCGTCACGTAATCGTCCGACAGATAATTGAACATCGGCGCCGAAACAAACGGAGCGTCCTGCTTGGCGAATCGCTTCTGGTCGGGAATGTGATTGGTGATCTGCATTCGGGCTGGCCATTGCCCGGTCATCATGGCGGCCCGCGTCGGCGAGCAAACCGGAGCGGCGGCATAAGCATCGGTGAAGCGCATTCCCTGAGCGGCCAGCCGATCGATTTGCGGCGTGTCGAGGGCCTTGTTTCCCTGGCAGTGCAGGTCCATCCAGCCCATGTCGTCGATCATGATCAGCACGATGTTAGGTACACGACGTTTCTCGGCACTGTGCGCCTTGTTCATCAGGCAGGTTGACAGACATGGCACACACGCAGTAAGCACAAGTGTAGCAATTCCGTGTAGTAAACGGCCGGTTAAGCGACGGTGACTATTGGGGCGACGTGTTTTTCGGATCGTGAGCAGCGGCATGGGGAGCCTCGGTACGGTTTGAGGTTGTTTGGCAGGCGTGCTGACCTCGCCCCATTATGGATTGTCGGAAACAAAGGGTCAACTTGCCGGTTCTTAAGTTGCGTCCTGCGATGGGAAAGGGCACGTCAAGCGGTTGACGAAGTCCCCGAACTTGGCACCGAACTCGACCACCGCGAGACTTCCAAGCCATCGACCAACTTGAGTGCTGGCGGTGGTTCTCGTGCCGATTGACACAAATGAGCGCGGAGTGTTAGCCGACACACAGACTGGAGCGACGCTAATGTCGAAAATTTGAGTCGACGCCTTGATCGTGTCACGAGGAATTTGAAAGCGGGTCGTTCGAGATGAGTAACAAACACCTCCACGACGCATCTGGCTGGGCAGTTTGTCCACCCGGAACGCTTCAGGAACTCACGAGGCGGCTTCGCGCCAAGCGGCGGCAACGCGCTCTCACGTCGGTCGTTACTCCGCTGGCTATTGTCGTCATGTTGACAGCCGGTACGTGGACTACGTTTCGGCTTACGCAGCAGAGCGAGTTTTACTACGGCGGTATGTGGTGTCGGGAGGTCCGGTCGAGCTTGGACCGTTACGCCGCCGGGCAACTGCCCGATACTGTGAACGGCAAGATAGCGGCGCACGTTCGAGAATGTCGGTCGTGCCGAGGCGCCCTGCGCGATATCGAACGGCACGTGGTGGAGGAAAGCCGCTTGATTTCGCTCCACCGAAATCGTCCCGATCGCGACGTTCGTCCTCAAGTGATTGACGAGCCGCGCGGCAGGCGGCGGGCGCCCGAATCGAGCGTGATGCTCGCCACGGGCTATCCGCCGCTTGGCTGAGGTCGCTGCGGATGCTAGCACCAGCGCGAAACGCGGCAGGCGCCTTCTTTGCTTGTCCGCGACAGGGCACACGTGATGCACGTTCAAAAATAATCGTCTCAGTGTTTCCTGCCTCACAGAAGCCGAGCCGCCTCTAGCGTAGACTGACATGAGTTGACTACGGTTTGTGGTTGCCTAATGCGTCTTTTACAAGGAGGTGCGCGATGTTGGTTCTCTCTCGCAGATGCGGCGAACGCCTGGTGGCGATAATGGGCGGTGAAATCGTCACGATCACGATTCTGAAAATCAAGGGTGGTCAGGTGCGCATCGGCATCGAGGCGCCGAAAGAGGTCGCGGTGCATCGCGAGGAGTTATGGAAAAAGCTTGTCGCCGAAGATGTCGATCAACGCATGTTGCCGATTGCTGGCTGAAGACACGGCTTGAGCCAACTGGAACTAAGGAGAGGGCTATGTCCACAGCATTGCTGAAGGAACGGAAGCACACGCCGGCCACGATCGAGCCCGATGCATCTGTCGAATCGGTTGCTCGACGTGTTCGCAAGGAGTTCGATCGCTCCGGCTACGCGGCGGTTCGCCGGTTAACGTGCGAATGCCGTCGGGACGTGCTAACCGTTTTGGGGCGATTGCCGAGCTTCTACCAAAAACAGGTGGCGATCAGTCTCGTCATGGGCTGCTTGCCGGACACGACGGCGCTGGATCTCGACATCGACGTCGTCCACATCAGCTAGCATTGCCAGCGGCCGTCTTCCGCCAAGATGAACCGAGCCCGAATGGTCGCCGTCACAGACGCCTCCTACAGGACTGCCTTGCCGCGGTTCTCAATAAAACAGCGCGGTCCGTATTGAAGCTCACAGCGTTGGCGTGGTGCTCACACTATGCTGACGCCAGAGGTTCTTGCCGATGGCCTGTAAGGAGTCGCGGCCTGGGCCGTCTTTATTACTGTACGTGCGAATTGTTTCGAGAAGTTTCATTTACCCCATGCAGTTCAAGGAGGAACGCAATGATGAGTTTCACAAAACTACCGGTCTACGCGGCGATTCTTTCGCTCGTGACATTCGCCTGGCAGGTTGCGGCGGACGAAATCCCTTCAGATGCGCCACGCGATGATCTCGACCATTCTTTCGTGGTCGGCGATCTGGGGCCGGGGATGCCGCAACATCACTTTCAACTCGCCTGTTTGAACTGTCGCAACGGAGACCGGGGAGTCGCGGTTCGTGAGATCCGCAAGGGCGCACAATTGCTCCGAGGGCAGGCGAAGCGTGCCACCGCGAAGGGAAAAGCGGTATTGGACCGTTCGAGTCGTGAGTTGGAGAATCTAGCCGACGCCGTGCAAAAAGGAGCGGCGGTATCCATCGAGAAGATCAAGGCGACGTTTGCCAGGGCTCAACATGCGCTGGCGTATCACCATCACACGCAGGCGTCTGATTCGTGGGCGCGGCGGAAATTCAAACAGGCGGGCAAACAGTTCAAAGCCGCGGCCTACAACATCGAGTATGGGCTCTCTTGGATTGGCGCCGGGCGAGTTAAAACGCAAACCAAGGCGCTGGGCCAAGAGATCGAACGGTTCGGTCGTCGGATTGTGAAACCTGTGCGGCGTTAGCAGCGGATGGAAAATAAAGTACCCGTAGCTGAATTCGCAAGAATTCAGACGAGCAGCTCCGAGTTGAATTCTTGCGAATTCAGCTACCCGTGCTGGATGTGTTTTGTCCCGCCTCCGCCAGGCCAGACCGGGAATTACAGGAATGTCATGCAAATGGATTTCCGGCGCTCCCGGCCAACTCGTTCGCTGGCGCTATCGTGGCTCCTGATGGGCCTTCTCGCCGCAGGTTCCGGCTGTGCCCATACTCAGCCCCGTCCCAACTTGGGGAACATTTACGACGAGGCCGCGCAGGCTCCCGATTACCTACGCAATCCGGTGGTGGTCATTCCCGGGGTTCTGGGGTCACGACTGGTCGATGACGAAACCGGGAAGATCGTCTGGGGAAAGTTCGATGCATTCGCTCTTCTTCGGCGCGCGTCGGCCGACACCGTGGCAATCGCCTTGCCGATGAGCGAGGGGGTTTCGCTGCGCCGCTTGCGCGACAACGTGCGTAGCGACGGCACGTTGGCCTATCTCGAAATTGACCTGGCGGGCGTGCCGCTGGAGATTCAAGCCTACGATCAGATTCTGACGACGCTTGGCGTAGGCGGCTACCGCGATCCGGAGCATCCCCAGGCAGGGCAAGTCGAATACGGCGACGACCACTTTACCTGCTTTCAGTTCGATTACGACTGGCGACGTGACGTTGCCGAAAACGCGGCTCGTCTGCATGAATTCCTCACCGCACGCCGCCATCACATCCGCGAGGAATACTACCGGCGGTACGGCATCGTGAATGCGGATGTCAAATTCGACATCGTCGCACATTCGATGGGCGGTCTTGTCGCCCGTTATTACTTGCGATACGGCCCACAACCGCTGCCCGACGATGGGTCGTTGCCGCAATTGGATTGGGCCGGAGCGCGAAACGTGGCGCGGGTGGTGCTCGTGGGCACGCCCAATGCGGGATCGGCACTGGCGATCCACGATCTGGTTCGCGGACATCGACCGGCGCCGATGCTGCCCGAGTATCCGTCCGCCGTGCTCGGCACGATGCCGGCGATTTATCAACTGCTGCCGCGTCCGAGACACGGAGCACTGGTCGACGCCAACGATACCGGGCGCAAGCTTGACGTATATGACCCCGCGCTGTGGCGCGACATGCAGTGGGGATTGGCCGATCCAAAACAAGACGATGTGTTGCAAAAGCTGCTGCCGGGGGTCAAGGACCGCGCAGCGCGGCTGCGGATCGCCTTGGATCACCAGCGGAAATGTTTGCGCAAGGCACGGCAACTGCACCGAGCACTCGATGTACCGGCCGCGCCGCCGCCGGGGGTCACGCTGCACTTGTTCGCGGGCGATGCCATCGAAACACCCGCGGTCGAGGCGGTTGATCTGCAAAGCGGTGAGCTTCATGCCGTGCGCAGCTCGCCGGGCGACGACAGCACCACGCGAACCAGCGCGGTCATGGACGAGCGAACGGGTCGCTCGCGCGGGGCGCGTCTCGTCTCGCCGATTCATTGGACGAGTGTCATGTATCTGCACACCAGTCACCGCGGCCTGACGAGCGATCCAATTTTTGCGGATAATGTGTTGGCCTTGTTGCTGGAGTCTCCGCCGGAGCCACCAGCTTTAGCGAGTGGAGTGGAAGGCCAGACGTGGGGTAGGTTTCCCAACCTGCCGCCGACAAGCAGTAGGGTGCATGGCGATGCACCAAATAACAAAGGGCGGCGCTGATGGTGCATCGGGGTGCACCCTACGTGCCTGCCGTTAAACAAGGAATTGCAATCATTATGAGCCCGACCACCAGCCCGACCGAGAACCATTCGACGGACTCTCCCGGCACGTCTGCGGCGACTTCGGCGGCCGCCTCGCCGTCCCGCGGAGGTTCTCTATCCAACGCGGTCGTTTTGCAACGCATGGAGGTGTCGCCGGGACTGATCATTCTGCGCGTGGCGCCGGACGATTGGGAGTTTGGCGAATTCCAGCCGGGACAATTCGCCGTGCTGGGACTGCCGAGCACCGCGGCGCGGTGTGCCAATTCCGATCTCGACCTTCAGCCGGCCGAAAACCCCGACAAGCTCTTGAAACGAGCCTACTCGATTGCCTCCTCGTCGGTCTATCGCCAATATCTTGAATTCTACATCGTGCTCATCTCGACCGGCACCGGGCTGGCGCCGTACATCAGCATGGTGCGGAGCCAATTGACCTGCGGCGGCCCACGCCGCTTCGCCGTGCTGCACGGCGCCCGGCACTCGTGGGACTTGGGCTATCGCAGTGAATTGGAAACGCTGGAACGCATGTGCTCCAATTTTTTCTACATTCCCAGTATCAGCCGACCCGCCGAAGAAATGATTGAAAACATGGTGCAGCTCCTCTCACGACAAGGTTTCCGCGAACACAGCAAACAATCGCCGGGACAGATTCACGTAGAACGCTACTGGTAAATCGGTTGCAGCCTCGGGCCATTTCAACCGTACAGGGAAGCACGATGACGATTCCCATCGGTGAGGGGCGGCCGAAAAACGACATGAAAGCCCCAGTTGTGTAACCGCTGGGGCTTCGCCAGCTCAGCCGCCAGCCACCCCTTTCTCTAACAACTCGCCGGGCTCGACAAACATCTGCGCTAGCCGGCGACGAGCGCCAGCGTCGGACGTAAATAGGGGTGAGCCTCGCGCGGCGGTTGGCGATTGACAATCTGCGCCAACTGGGCCGGATTGGTCAACACGATCTTGCGTCGTCCGCCGGCGACGCATCCCTCGGACTTCAACTTTCCGAGAAGGATCGTCACGGTTTCTCGAGTGCTGCCGATCAGATTCGCCAGATCCTGATGGGAGAGCCTGATGCGCAGGCGGATGCCGTCGTCGGCTTGCCAGCCAAACTGTTCAGCCAGGTCGAGCAACAGATGAACGAGCCGCTCGCGGTTCGACAGGAACAACAAGTTCTTCAGCCGCCGTTCGATACGTTGACGCCGCAGTCCAACAATTTTTGTGATTCCCAGCGCCACGTCGGCTCGCTCGGTCATGAGATGGTGCATCTCCTCGATCGGGATCATCACCACCGTTGAGGGACGAATGGATTCCACAAATTCGTCTCGTTGCGGAGCGTCGAACATGGCCATCTCTCCGAAGAGTTCGCCCGGTTCGACGAATGCCAGGATCGACTCTTTTCCCTCGGCCGTCAGATGGCACATCTTGACCAACCCGCTGGCCAACAGAAACACGCAGTCGGCCCTCTCCGCGGGAATGTAAATTGGGCTGTGGGCGGGAAACGATCGCGATCGGCTGCGCGATTCGATGCGCCCAATCTGGTCCGGCGTGAGTTGTTGAAACAAGCTACAGCGTTTCAGACACCAAAGTTTCTCGGACATAACGACATTCCTTTGTGCGGGGAAGATTCGACGTCCGGCGGGATGGTGATTCGGACGTTGTGGCCGCCGAGGCGATTTGGCCCGGCCCAACCTAAGCGTTCACAGGCAGTGACGCCCGGGCGTGAGAATCCTTACACCAAAACGCCAAAAAAACTTCGGATCTCGAAATCTGGCCTGAGCGATTTACAACGACGATGCTAGCACTCCCCTCAGTGTGAGTGGCATCCGGGTTTTTTCGAGACGTGAAAGGAACCGGCCCGTCGCCCGTCATTCCATGTGGACGTAGCCTTTCCATCCGGATTGGAAGGGAGCACTTTCACTGGGTTCGCAGGAGAATTGAAATGCCGCAGCGCGACGAGAACGAAGAGAATCTGAATCGAAAGAAAACGACACCCCCAGGCGACGAGGTGAATCCCCCGACGCATCCAATCTGCCAGGGGGCGCCCGACCCAACAAAGTGCGAAGAATATGTCGAACGGCTATCAGAAGCCAGCGACAACATCGATCGCAAGTCATAGTGGCAATTGCGGTCATGATCAAGGTTCGGCCGGCGAGCGTAGCCACAGGTAAGTTTTCATTTGCCGCCAGCCTTAAGCGTGGTGTTGCCTGTTTACCCGGATCTTGCCTGCGAAACATGACAGGATTCGGGGTCCATCGCGGCTAACCCCAGCCGAAATCCCGCTCCACCAAAGTGATCCACCTGGAGCGGTCCTATCGGATACGGTAGACTGAATGTTCCTTCGCCGCGGAAGGCTGGCACCAAGAGGCGTTTGACGAAAGCCTCCAGCGTGGGCGGCGCGTCCATGCCGCGATTCGCCGGAATCGGAGACCTCTGTGGATCAATTGTCAACAGCTCAAGAGCAGGGCATCGATCCGGAACTCTGGGTCGATGAGTACGGCGGCTATCTGTATCGCTACGCTTATTCGCGTTTGCGAGAAGCGTACGCCGCTGAGGAAGTCGTCCAGGAGACCTTTCTGGCCGGCATTCGATATCGCCAGCAGTTCTCCGGTCGGGGATCGGAGCGCGCTTGGCTGCTGGGAATTTTGAAACGGAAGATCGTGGACTACGTTCGGCTGCGATCGAAATACCAGCGCGTTGGATCACAGGAAGACGAAAACGACCCGAGCAACCAACTGTTCGACGAAAAGGGAAATTGGAAACAAGCCGCGCTGCGGTGGTCGACGACGGCCGACCAACAAGTCGAATCGCGCGAGCTTTGGCAGGTCGTTCGAGATTGTCTCGGTCACCTGCCGACGGGACAGGCAGACGCCTTTGTACTGAGTGTCATGGAACAGATGGACTCTGAGGAGATTTGTCGCGCGTTGGACATCACCCCGTCCAATCTCTGGACAAGGCTGCATCGAGCTCGCCTCGGCCTGGCCAAGTGTGTGGGCGCCCGCTGGTTTAGTGACGCGGAGGTGCAAGAGCATGTTGAGTGATCGAAAAGCATCCGAACTCATTTCGCATTCGTTCCGACGCGAGTTGACCGAGGAAGAATCGCGAGCGATCAACGAGCACCTTGCCAAGGACGCCAACTCGCAAGCGTTCGCCAAGATTTCTCGTGTGATCCACAATTCGCTCTCCGATATCGCCGTCATGGCCGAGTCGGGTGACGAATCGGTCGCGCCCGAGATGTCGGCGGCGGCCAAGGACCGACTTCGCCAGTCGGTCCGCTTGGCCACCGAGCGACAGCGAGCCGAGAGCCGCGGGCCGGCGAAACCTGACGCGCCGCGAACGAATCGGGATTTGGCGCTGGCCTCGACGTTGTTGCAAGACGGGCACGTGACCGACGAGCAGATGTGCGAAGCGGTTGACGGCTGGGATCCCAACGACGGTGGCTCGTTGGGGGAGCATCTCGTGCGGCAGGGAGTCATCAGTGACGAATTGCGACAGCAACTGGAAGCTAAGACCGCTGAAGGGATTCCAGCCGATTCAACGGACGATGACGCTGGCGATCGAGCGACGGCCGCCGGCCAAGAGGAGGCTGATTCGCGACGGAAGCTATCCGGTTCGCGCGCCCTGAGTCGCCTGAGCACGCGAATTAGCATGGCCGCTCCCGATCCGCCGCCGGCTTCGGATACGCGTCAACTCGTGTCGCGATTTACTTTGATTCGTAAACTGGGCGAAGGCGGGCTGGGCTCCGTTTGGCTGGCCCGCGACGAAAAACTAAAGCGGACGGTGGCCATCAAGGAAATCAGCGCCGCCGCCGCCCAGTCGCCGAGGACATGGCAGCGATTTCACCGCGAAGCCGAAATTACGGGACATCTCGAGCACCCGAATATCGTGCCCTTGTATCAGTTTGGAACCGACCCCAAGAGCGGCCAGCCGTTCTACGCCATGCGCTTTGTGGGCAAGCATACCCTGGCCGACGCGATCATCGAGTATCACGAACGCAGAGCGGACGGCGACGACGATGCGTTGCAACTACATCGCCTGCTGACCGCGTTTATCGCGATCTGCCAGGCCGTGGCCTACGCACATTCACGCGGCGTCATTCACCGTGACCTCAAGCCTGAAAATGTTGCGATCGACAATTTCGGCCAGGTCATCGTGCTCGACTGGGGCCTCGCCAAGTTGGCCGACGACGGCGAACTGGCCACGCAATTGACGATGGCGCACGAGGATGATGAGGGCGGTAACGACAGTGTGCTGGCCCGCACGATGGCGGGAGAAGTGATCGGAACGCCGCTGTACATGGCTCCCGAGCAGGCCTCGGGTGATTTGGACAACATCGACGAAAAGACCGATGTGTACGGGCTGGGCGCGATCTTGTTCGCCATCTTGACCGGCAATGCTCCTCACGAAAACAGTAACACGTCGCAAGACGGAAACCTGCGAGTGAAAGAGCTGCTCATCGCCATCGCCGAGGGAAAGACCCCCGTACCGCGAGATTTCAACCCCAACGTGCCGGGCGATCTGGAAGCGATCTGCATGAAATCGATGTCGCACAAGCGCTACGCGCGACACGCCGGTGCGTCGGAACTGGCCGACGACGTGCAGCGTTGGATGGCCGAAAAGCACGAAAAGCAGCAACAGTACGACAACATGCGCATGGAAGGCCGCGAACTGCGCGCCAATCTGCAATCGTCCGTCCGCGATCTGGGAACGAACGCGCGGTTCGTCGCCAATCTGCCGCCGATCCAGCAAATCGTCGATGCCCGCTGCGGAATCGGCGATGACGGAGAAGATGTCTGGCGTGAGCGGTTGTCGACTATTTTCAAGGGACTTCTGCGGGCCAATGCCAACTATTCCGCGATCGCTTTTTGCCGCGTCGAGGATGCCGAATTCACCGAAATCGTGCGGGTCGAACGGCACAGCACCGACCGCGCCAACGTGCGCTCCGTGCCCCTCAGCCGCTTGGCGACCGCCTCGCCGGGAGAGTTCGTTCAGATGGTGATGCGCCAGCTTCCCGGAGAAGTGTTTGTCGATCTGACCGACGACTTGGAGTCGCAGCGTGCCGGGCCGAATGCCGAGCGCTGCCGGGCCCTCTGGGCCGCCACTCCCATTTTCAACGAGCGAACCGAACAGCCGTTCGGGTTCGTCGTGATTGAATGCGACTTGCAGAGACTCCTGGAAATCGAATCGAGAGATCGAGTCCGAACCGCCCAGCAGGTCGTCGTTCTCGATCCCGACTGGGCCGTCTGCTTTCACGACACCCGCGGGCAAGGGCGCATCGAACAGTCGGCGGGCAAGCCGGCTGTCGACGTGATTGCCGGCATCGACAAGATCAAGGAGGCGCTGTCGAAACAGGCCGAGTTTCTCGACGACACCGACCGAGAGTTATACGCGACTCGTCTGCAACTGGCCGCCGGCCAGTCCGGACTGGTTTTCGTCTTGATTCGAAAACCGTTTGCAGGCTCGCGCGATAAGTAGGCCGTAGGTCGCATCATTCGAGCAGTACGTCCTCCGGCATCAATTCGATCAACTGATCGATCATGCGCTGTGCCAAGCGGCCAATCTGTTTCGATTCGGCCCTCTCAAGAATGGTAACGGCACTCTTCGCCAGCTTGAGCAATTGCGCCCGCCTGAGCACAGGTGCCGATAACGGTGCGTCCAAGTCGACTAACAGATTGGCCACGGGCACCTCCAGTGCGCGTTGCCACCGGTAGAGCACCGAGAGGGACAGGTCCGTATTCGGGTCTTCTTGCGAGCGTGCCGCGCGCGTTTCGATAGCCAGCCTCTTTGCCACGGTCCGCAGCGATACGCCCTGCTGGTTGCGCACGCTACGGACACGGTGCAATGGGCGACGCGGCCCTGTAACGGACGAAGCAAGGGGTCCTCTCGACGTGTTGTGGGAGTGACCGTTGGTGATGCTCATGGCGATGGCCTCGGGTCGTACTTGTCCATCGAGTCGCTACTTGATCTCAGCCACGATCAATGTCGTGTCGTGCTGCGGTGGTCCCTCACGGTATTGAGCAACTTGTTCCATGATTCTGTGGGACATGTTGAACAATTCGGTGTCTAGAGTGCGGGACGCAAAGTGTTCGAGTCCATCAAGGCCAAGTTCCTGGTTTTCCGCGTCGGTTGCTTCCGTGATTGCGTGCGAAAAGAACAGCAGGCGGTCGCCCGCGACGAGCTTCGCTGTTCGTTCCGGTTCGTCGTCGAGACAGTCTTCTTTAACGCCAACTAATGCGTTCCGGCTCTCCAATCGCCGCACCGAACCGTCGGATGACCGGAGATGAAGAATCGGCGGGTGCCCGGCACCACTGAAAACAATCATCCTGTGGTCCAGGTCGATCTGGGCTGCTACAAAACTCACCGATATCCTGGCGTCGCGAAAGTGTTTGTGGATGAATCTGTTGAGCGAGCGAACGATCTCGATAGGCCGCAGGCAATCCGAGATGAAGTGCCGCACCTCACTGCTTACGCGAGTCGCTAACAACGCCGGGGCCACACCGGGACCGTTCACGTGACACATGGTCACGTAGCAACTGGATGGGTCCGGAAAACGAACCTGGCAATAGTCGCCACTCAGCGAGTTGATCGGTGAATGCC
This sequence comes from Planctomycetota bacterium, assembly GCA_022564995.1. Lineage (GTDB taxonomy): Bacteria > Planctomycetota > Planctomycetia > Pirellulales > JADFKK01 > JADFKK01. The sequence continues at coordinate 13,723 of JADFKK010000036.1, forward strand.
GCACGTCCACGTCGATACGGGGATGACGGATCGGGGATGGAAGCAGACTCCGATGCGTTTTCGAGGCCAGATCGACATTCATGGCACGTTCTTCTCGAAGTTGCCGGAGAAGGTCGGGACCAGCAAATACATCGTCAACCGATTCGCAGGTGAGTTCCAGCATGGGATCGTCGCCTTATTTCAAAGTTTGAGGATCGAGCCAATCAACTCCATTGCGCGGGCGCGGTAAGGCGCGGCCTCTTTATCATTTCGCTTTCCAGCGACTTGGTCTGTATCGCGCCTCACACTTCTTCGAAATCATCTTTTCTCCAGGTGAGCGGCACGGCGCTAGCCGCCGGTGAGTATTGTGTCGAACCTAACTTACCAAGGGCTGGCGCCTCATCGCTCACTCACTTTTCGCGATGATTGTCGTCCGCGCAAGAACCTGTAGGTCAATGGAGACTAAATTCCGTTTCGCGAAACAAGCTTTTTCAGTCGTCGCGGCTGAGTTAAAACGATTCTCCGACGGCCGGAGTCGATCAGACCGTCGGAGCGCAGCTTCGCCATTTCCACGGAGACGGTTTCGCGGCTGCATCCGATGATGTTTGCCAGATCGTGATGCGATAGTCTGATCCGTAACGAAATCCCGTCGTTCGTCGCGACCCCGCTCTGCCGGGCGAGATCCAACAGCACGCTCGCCAGTCGCTCTCGGTTGGATAGAAACAGCAGGCCGCGAAGTCGTCGCTCAAATTGCAACAGGCGACGGCCGATCGTTTTGGCGACTCGGACGGAAACGTCGGCGTGATCTTGCATCAGGCGCAGCAATTGCTTCCGCGCAATGACGACGACGGTGGACGGTTCGATGGTTTCGACGTAATGCTCGTGCTCGGATAGGCCCAAAAGTGCCCGCTCTCCGAAGAATTCACCCGGTTCGATGAACGCCAAAATAGATTCCTTGCCCGTTCGCGTCAGATCGAAAATCTTGGCTCGGCCGAAAACCAATACATAGCAGGAATCGGTTTTATCACCCGGCCGATAGATCGGCTGCCCACGCTGAAGCGGCCGGACTTTGCTGCCAGTGGCGACTTGTCGAAGTTGTGCGGCCGTGAGGCGCTTGAAGACTTCATTACATCGCAGATGTTGGGCTGCATCGGACATGTTCAATCTTTGCTCGCTTGGCAATTTTGATTTTCAGGCGTGGCAATCGGATCGTCTTGCCGTTGTTTGAATTCGGCGACGATTAGCGTCATGTCGTCGTGTGGAGGTCCCTCACAAAAAGCCGCCGTCCGCTCTAAGATACAGTCCGCCGTATCAAGCAGTGTGCCGGCACACGTGAATCGCGCCATGTCCGTAAGCCCTGCGGTTCCCAACATGTTTCCGGCCGAGTCGGTCGTCTCAATCAACCCGTCGGTGTAAAACAGCAGACGGTCTCCCGGATTGATGCTTCGCGTGTCCTGTGGGACGTCGAACAGACACTGCTCGACGACGCCGATGACCATGTTCTGGCTCTCGAGCACCTCGATTGCGCCGCTGCCACGACGGATCAGCAGCGGCGTCGGATGGCCGGCCCCACAATAGGCAAGCACTCCTTGGGCAAGGTCGATCGACGGATGGCGAATCGTGCCGGGCAAAAGACTCTCGTGAACGCGGGCCGCAATCCAGAGATCGTCCCGCTTTGTTTCTTCCGGATCGCCAGCGCAGCGGCTCGTCGCTTCGCCGGCGGAGTTGGTTCGTTCAGACTGGTAGGCGTCGTCGATAATGGCCAAGTCGAGGTCCAGGAGTTTGTTGAGCGACTCAGCCGCCAAGAGGAGATCGGTCGGCTCGCCCTGCCAGCGCTCGCGGAGCGCGGCGAGCAAGCCGCTGCGCAGCCGAGCCATGGCGAGGATCGTGTACGTCTGGTCGAGCCCCATTCGGACGTGTTGCCGGCCGACCTCGTATCGTCGCCGCAAATAGTCGCGATCGTAGCTGCCGGTAAACAGATCGCGGAGCCAGCAAAGCAAAGCCTCCTTGAGCCGGCTCACCTGCTGCTGGCCCCCCGAGACGATCCGACTCGTGTGGGCGTGCCGCTCGATTTCGGTGTAGAAATCATCGACCAGCGCCTGCAGCGAAGGATCGACGATTGTGGCCAACGATCGAACTCGCTGGGCATCGTAATCGCTCCAAGCCACGTATCGTTGGCACTCTTGGAAACGACGGTAACGCTGTTCCCAATCCATGATGTTGTTTTCTCAGCGAAAAGCCCTATTTTCCCACGTCCGCGTGCAGAGTGCGAATGTAGGCGATCAAATCCCATCGTTCGCGCTGGGCCAGGGTGCCACCCCACGGCGGCATCAAGAAGGAACGGCCCGTCTTCATCCCTCCGTTGGAAATCACTCCGTGCAGCAGCAGATCTTCCGTCTTTGACATCCGCCGATCATCGGTGTGGTTGGCCGGCTTGGTCGCCAGATTCACGGCGTTGAAGCCCGTTCCGTCGCCTTGGGGTCCGTGACACATCACACAGTAATGACCATAGATGCGAGCGCCGACCTTCGGGTCTCCACGCTCCATCGCCGTGCGATACAGCCGCTGAGCGTCGGTTATCGGACCGAAGACGTCCAACGAGGGCGCCGCGACGAGGGCGCCGCTTGTCGGATCAGGCTCGGGCTTGATGTTCGTTACCACCTGGGGCGCGGCCGCTTCGCGGTGTTGCGTCACGTAAGCCACCAGGTTCATCACCTGCTCGGCGGTCAACTGCTCGGAAAAGCCGGCGGGCATCTGGGAAACTTTCGAGACCATCTGCTCGTCGATATCTCGCTTACGAATCACTTCGGTCTTTCCGTCTTGATCCACGACGAGGGTGATCGTCTCCTCATCCTCCTTGGTAGGCAATCCCGTATGGACGCGTCCATCGACATCCAAAATGATGATCTGCCGATAACCGCGGACGATGAACTCGCTGGAGTTGAGGATCGACTCCAGAACGTAGGAAGGACGCTGCACGCGGTTGACGGTCGTAAGATTCGGACAGGTGGTGCTTCCCACGCCGTCGATTTTATGACACTTGATGCAGCCGGCTTTGCCCTTGGCGTCGTGGAACAGCGTCTTGCCCTTGGCCGGATCGCCGAAAGCGAACACCTCAAGTTCGCGGCGGTATTCGTCTCGCTTGGCTGCCAACCACTCGTAAGGAAGCGAGATGCTTTGCCGGTCCGCTTGGCCGCCGAGCGATTGCAGATAGGTAACGAGATTGACGATGTCGTCGTCGGTTAGCCCGGAAGGCAGCCAGCTCTCGGGCGCGCGGTTATAACCGTCGACCACGTCGGCCGCGGGGCGAACGATCGAACGGACCAGGTATCGCGCTGGCGCATCGGGGCCCTCAAGGCCAAATTGCTCCGCTCGCTGCGCTGCCCGGCCACCGATTCCGGCAAGATCCGGTCCGCGCGACTTGTCGTCATCGCGACCGATCGTGTGACACACGCCGCAATTTCCCTTACCCGTAAACAGAGCCCGACCCAACTCGACCGCGTCGTCCGCGGACGTTGCATGATGCTCCGCGGTCGCTGGTTGCCGCTGTTGCTGCGTCGAGTCGGCCGTGAGATCGCATCCGACGAACAGCGCCAGCAGAACCGCGACCGGTAGGCCGCGCGGGAACGATTCGCAAAGTGTCGACGGACCGCTCATCGTTGTTCGTCCAAATAGCGAGTGATGGCGCTCAGATCCTCTTCGTTCATGTCGAACACGGGCATCCGCACGTCGTGTTTCCAGCGTTTCGGATTCTTGATCCACTGGTAGATCCACTTCGTCGTCAGCCGGCTTCCGACGTGCGTCAGTTCCGGTCCCACCGCTCCGCCTTCCTCGCCGATTCGATGACACGTCACGCAGCCGTAAGGCGATTTGACCTTGGCCGCGCCGACAAACGAGAAGGCGGCTTCCAGGTCCGGCTTGCTCGCTTCGACCGCCGGGGCCTTCAACTCGGACACGATCCAATCGGCCAGCGTCGTCGCCTCTTTTTCCGTGAGGCCCAGATGCGGCATGCGAGCCCGGTTCATGGGACGAATCGTTCGCGGCGATTGCAGAAAGCCGATCAGCCAGTCTCGCTTGAGCTTGCTGCCGGCGTAGGTCAACTCGGGCCCGATGTCGCCGCCGCCCCCGCCAATCGTATGACAGGAAAGGCACCGCAGCTCGCTCACCAGCCGACCCGACTCACCCGAGAGTTCGACTGCCGGCGGTTTCTTGGTCGCGGGTCGGAGAAACGGCTTGGAAATCGGCAGATCCGCCTGACCGATCAGAAACGTCCATGCGGCCGCGGTTTGCGTATCGGAAACGAGCAGACGCGGCGCTGTGGGGCCGCGATGAAAAATGCCGCCGGGACCTTCCGGCTGCTTGCTGCTCGCCGTCGTTTTGGCAAGTCGGGCCAACAGCCCCGGGCCCACACCGGATAGGTCGGTCCGTGACGGCGGTTCGAGTGAGATTCCCTTGATCGTGTGACAGGCGACGCAACCATATTTCGCCATGACACTCGTGGCGCGCTGCTTGTCGGATACGGCCTCGGACGGGGCGGACGCGGCGGCTGCTCCCGCGGCGCGCAGCGACGTCAGAAACGCGGTGATGTCTTCGATCTCGGTTTCCTTGAAGCGGAAGCGCGGCATCGCTGTCTCCGGGCGAACCGCTTCGGGGTTCTCAAGCCATTTGCGAATCCACGCCGGGTTCAGCTTTTCGCCCACGCGAGCCAGCGATGGCCCGATCTTATGTTGTTCGATGAACCCGCCCTCGTCGATTCCTGGAATGTCGTGGCACGTTTGACAGCGGCGCTGCTCGATGGCGTCTTTTCCCCGCTTGAGGCCATCCGCGTCCACATCGACCGGCTGTTCCCAGCCAATCGCCGGATCTTTTAGCGACAGCAAGTAGGCGGACAGGACTTCGACTTCGTCGTCCTGAAAGTCGTACTCGGGCATCGCCGTATCCGGGCGAAACTTGTGGGGAGCTTTTAGATATTTTTTCAGCCAGGAGCCGCCGACCTTGCTGCCGAGGCGGTCGAGATGCACGGCATGTCGCACGCGGGCGAGCGGCTCGTCGCGAAAACTGTGGCACGCGGCGCACTGTTTGTCGGCGACGAGGGAGCGTGCCTGCTGAAGCGGTTCCGCTCCGCGAGGCGGTTGCGATTCGGAATGGCAAACGGCGCAGCGTCCGGCGGTCCATGGCAGCGGAATCATGCCGGCTTCGTCCGGCGGTTGCCATCCGTAAAACCGAGCCCACTGCTCTTGCCGCGCTGGGTCTTCGGGCGCCGCGTGTCCGGCGGCGGCGAAGGTCAATGCATCCGCCACGCCTCCGTGACAGACCGTGCAGCCGAACCGCCCCGACGGATGATCCTCGAGGTAATGACCGCTGTGTCGCCGAAACGGGAGCTGGGCGTAGAGGAAGCGATTGTCCTCTACGCCCAAGTGACAGGACGTGCATCCCTCGCTGCGGCCCAACACTTCTCCCTGAAGCCACACCGGCTTGGACGGGGCGTCTTTGATTCCCAACTCCTTCGCCGACTTCCCAAACGCCTCTTGATAGCGCTCGAAACCGCCCGCGGCACGATCCGTGGATTCTCTCTCGGCGGCGCTGGACTGCCACGCTACCCAAAGAACGGTCAGAGCCAGCAGCGAGGCAAACAGGCCTCGCGCGACTCGCAAACAGCGAACGCTCCGTCGGGTACCCGGGTTGGTTGGTCTAACAGAATCCATATCTAGCATTTCCAATGGGCGGCTCCGCGGCTCCGCTTCGGCACGCTCGCAGGATTTGCCCCGAAGGGGCCGCAACATATCAGCCCAGGGCATCGCCTGGGTTCCCATGCGGGGTAACATTTCGGCAGCCCGGAACGGGCGAAACAGAATCCTACCGCATGCGTTTGTGTCGCCCTTTCAGGTGCTCCAGGCCGGCGTCGGTGACCTTGGTGGATTGGACGTGCAGCCATTCGAGTCTGGTCATCCCCTTCAAGTGGGCAAGTCCAGCGCCAGTGATGTTGGTGTTGTCAAGGCCGAGGAATTCGAGGCGCGATAGCCCCTTCAAGTGCTCCAGCCCAGCGTCGTCAGTCTTCGTGTCAGAGAGGTTCAAGTACCGCAGCTTGGTCAAACGGCCAAAATGCTCCAGTCCGGCGCCAGAGACGTTCGTGTTATTGAGGCGCAAGCGTTCTAGACTTTCCAGTCCTTTCATGTGCTTCAGTCCAGCATCGGTGACCTTCGTCCCGTCGAGGTCCAAACGCACAAGCGTGGGCAGCCGATCTAGGTGCTTCAGTCCAGCGTCTGTGCCCAGGTAACCGACGCAACGCACCATCAACTCTTCCTTGTTTCTATAATCCTCGACATGTCCCCCCGAATTCCTAATGGCGGCAATCACCTCCTCGCGTGTCGGCTTCGCCGCTTCAGACTTTTTCTTGGCCTCGGCGATAAAGGCCAGATAATCCCGGTCGGCCTTGCTCAGCCTAGAAACAGGAACCGTCATGATTTTGCCGTCCTTTCGCTTGAGCCGGACGTTTCCGTCCTTGGCTTCCACCAACTCGGCCTCGACCGAGAACTTTCCCGTATTGTCGGTCCACTTTCGTGCCGACGCCGACGCCGCAACCAGCAGCACGCCTACCAGCAGCACCCACGTTCGTTGCAGTTTCATGTCACGCCCTTTGGATAGAGAGCTACTGGCAACCAAGCCGCTACATAAGGCATGGTATCGGTGCCGCGGCTAGATTGCAAGAAAGAGCCAGCGCGGGGTGCGATTTGAATGGGCGACACTTATTGTGAACAAGAGCGTATCCGTTGTGACTAAACAAATCGCCCGCCAAGTGGCTCGCCCGCCGATCGTCACCAACGCCTATGACCACCTCAAACAACGCCAGACGATGACCGACCCGGACGGCGGACTGTTCACCTACAGCTACGACGCGGCTGAAGTGGCTAGTCAATCCTGTCAACGGCGGGCTGGTGCAGTTTGAACGGACGACATCAGTTTCCGCGATCCGCTGGAAAGGGAGTGATCGCTCGCCGCTCATTCGGAACCGGGATGTGCTCGTAAGTGGGTGGCGACAACACTCGATCGTCCAGGTCAAAATAATCCTCCGCGGGCCGATCGCCCGTGATGTATCGATCGCTGTTGGGCCTGGGCCGCAGACTCTTCGGATAACTCCTGTTGTCGCCGAGGCGACCAAACGGACCGATCGATTCGAGTCGCTCCTGATAGAATCGAATCTGATGGGTTTCGAGAATGGTGCCGGTTTCTCGCTGGATGTTCGCCAGTTCCGTGTTGTAACGAGCGAGGGCTGCGGCTTCGGAACTGATCGTGTTTCCCCAGTCGGTAATGGCCAACAATAAATCGACGTACGAAATCCCGCCGACTCCGCCGGCGCTCCACCGCGCCCGTCGCTCTTGCAGATTCAAACGGGCATCCTCGCGGATCTCGCTGAACTCTCGATATTGTTTGTGAAACATGGCCAGATTACGAAGGTTGGTAGCTAGTACATGGGTCATGTGGTGAAGACCCTGGCGCAGCCGCGCCCGATCGCGAGCCAGGATGAGCTGTTGACGGCGAAGCGCCGCACGTTCCCTGCGCAGGCTGAGCGGCATGGAAAAACTGACCCCCAAGGTCCAATCCGTAAACTGTCCTGCGCCCGTTGAGATGACGGCGCCCGTCGGAGTCGTTCCCTCTAACCCGTTCCAGCGATAGAGCATCGTTGCATCGATCGAGGGATGTAGCTGGTTTCGAGCAAGGACCAGTTGTTGCTCGTCCGCCTCGATGATGAGTTTTAGTTCAATCACGTCGGGTCGCTTTTGTTCGCCCAGCGAAACCAGCGTGTGCCAATCGAATTCGGCGGGCTGCGATACCGGTGGGGTAACCGGCACAAGACGCTTGCCGTCTGAGGGCGGCAGTCCGAGCAGGTTACGCAAGGCCGCTTCTCGTTGGAGGACGTTGTTTCGTGCGCCGGTCAAGGTCGTGCGGAAGTTTCCCAACGACACACGCGCTTGGGCCACCACTCCGCGACTGACCGATTTGGCCTGGAAACGTCCGTTGGCCCTCTCGTAGGCGAACTCCGCCTGCTTGACTTGCTGCTCGCGCGCCCACGCATCGGTGCGAGCGAAAACCAGCGCCCAATACGCCGCGATGACGCCCCGCACCATTTCTTGAATGCTGTCCTTGTACTGATAATAGGATCGTTCCGTGTCGATGTGTGCCAGCACGATCGGAGCACGATTGGCGGCCAGGCCACCGCCGCGATAAAGAGGTTGCGTGTAGCTCAGGTCAATCGAAGAGCGGTTCTGCGGATTCAATGGAAACACGCCGGGGCGGAACCTGGCGGGATTCGTATTCACACCCAGGTTGAAAGTTCCGCCCGTTCGCGTCGTTTTGGAAACGTCGAGACTCATGTTGTAGTCGTCGCTGCGCGTGCCGTCGATGCGGGCGAGGTTCGGGTCCGTTGCATCATGCAGGCCAGTAGGCAGCTCAGACTGATTGAAATCATGACGCCAAGCGACCGACGGATCGAACCGCGCACGTTGTTCGTCAATCGTGGTATTGGTAATCGCGGCGTCGTAAATCGTTCGCCCGCTACTGACGGCCGTCTCACCCGCGAGAACTCGGACCACTCGGGAGTTTTCCAGGGCGATGCGAATGGCTGCGTCCAACGACAAATTGACTTGATGCACTTTGACACCACGATGGCTGACCGTTCGCGGCCGAGGCGAATCAGCGACGGGGTAGGTTGGCAGCCGCTGCGCCGCGCGGACTTGAATGTGCCGCTGTTCCGGAAGAAAAACGTGAGCACGTCCGGGCGAGTGGTCGTGGATCTGCTGACGTCCGGTCCCGCGATATGCCGACGGGTTTTGCGCCCATGCCGCCGGAACGATGGCAGCCGCCGTGGTGAGGACGGCAAATAGCCGGTATTTCGAGCCGCGGCGGAGCATGTTTTTTTATTAGCGCGTTCGGTGGGTGCATATTGTCTGACGGCGCAGACCGTTTCGGCTGTGAGGATAGGCAAAGTTTAACGATTCTGCGGATTAGATAGATTTTTGCCGATCGTTGCCAGTATCGCTATCACCTCTAGCTTCATCCAAGTCGCCGGCATCATCTAATTCCAGATCGCGAGGATGCAGCGACTCCATGGCGACTTGGAAGTCGGTGGTGTCGACAACGATTCGACCGTCGTGGAGCACCACCCATCGCCTGGCATGCCGCGCCACCTCTTGTTCGTGAGTCACCAAGATGATCGTGAGACCGCCGTCCTGGTTTAATTGGCTGAAAAGCTTCAAGACCTCGCGGCTTGTTTGCGAATCGAGATTGCCCGTCGGCTCGTCGGCCAGCAAGATCGACGGATCGTTCACCAGGGCGCGGGCGATGGCGACTCGTTGCTGTTGGCCGCCGGACAATTGGCTGGGGTAGTGAGCCGCGCGATCGCCGACACCAACGCGATCCAACAGTTCGGCCGCACGTTTCCGGCGATTCGTCGATGCGTCGTTGAAATACAAGAGGGGCAATTCGACATTTTCGATCGCCGGGGTACGCGCCAGCAGATTGAAGTTCTGGAAAACAAAGCCGATCTGTTGATTCCTGATCTCGGCGCGTTGGTCGCGCGACAGGGTCGAAACGTCCACGTCGTCCAGTCTGTAGCTGCCCCGCGTCGGTTGATCCAGGCAGCCGACAATGTTCATCAACGTCGACTTGCCCGACCCGGACGGTCCGATCAGCGCGATGTACTCGCCGTGGTCGACCGTTAAACACGCCCCCCGCAACGCCTCAACGCTAACCTCCCCCAGCTCGTACACCTTGTCGACGTCACGAAGTTCAATCAGCGGCATAATGTTTGGCAAGCTGTGTAGAGGTAGTAAGGAAACTGCAGAATTTCGTGGCGGACAGCAGGCGTGTTATTCAAAGGCCGTCATTCTGCGGCGACGGGAACAAGATCAACGCGGACGTCGAATCAGCGACTGCGGCAGAGTGTGTAAATCTAAGGCGACTTTTGTGCCGAGCCAGCCTGTTTATAGCCCTTTGGGGTTTTCCGTGGCGTCGGTTCCGGTGGCGTGACTCCGGCGGCGAGCATCACCCGGTGAATCGCGGCGACGGTTTCGGCCGACGGTTTGAAATTGCCGGGCCGATGACCTTCGGCGATCAGCAGGGGCGTCCAACCAGATTTATTCTTGCGATTCCAAACTTCGATCTTGGCGCCCCGTTCGGCGAGCAACTGCACGACCTTGGGGAAGCTCTTATAGGCGGCCCCGTGCATCGCGGTTTCACCACGTTTGTCGACCGCGTTCACGTCCCCGCCAAGTTTCAATGCCAGCTTGACCGCCGCGATGGCTTCCTGCTCGGTGCCTGCCTCTTCGACGGGAGCTCGCGTGCCGACTCCCGCGGCCATCATCAGCGGGGTGCAGCCGTCCGCCTTTGCCAGCAGCGGATCGGCGCCCAATTCGACCAACAGCTTCATGAAGGGAACGTCCGCCGTTTTGGCGGCCATCAGCAGCGGCGTCGCGCCGGTTTTGTTGATGTGGCCCCATCTCGATTTCCCCTTCTTCAACTGCGTGTTCACCTTCGCTCCGTGGGCCACAAGTTTTCGAACGAACTGAAGACTGCTCAGATTTCCGGACCCCAGCGGGGCGGGGTCACCGTCGGGGCCGTCGCCGCGGTTCGGTTTGCGGACCCACACCATGACATGCAGCGGCGTGAAACCGCTACGCTGGTCGTTCGGATCGGCGCCGGCCGCCAGCAGAGCAACCGCCAGATCGAAATGACCGTTCTCGACGGCCAGCACCAGCGGGCTCGTCCCCGTCCTCGGCGCCTTGCCGGCGGGTTTTCGGGGCCGCATGACTCCGTTCACCTCGGCGCCGGCCTTCAGCAGGACTTGCACGACGTCGCCCCTGCCTTCGCGAACGGCAAAGAACAGCGGCGTAAACCCGGAATCCAAAGGCGATTGAAAATCGGCTCCTGCCTTGATGAGCGTCTCGACCACCTTCGCATGCCCGTCGGCCGCTGCCCACATCAGGGCCGTCTGCCGCTTCCATTCCCTTGCGTTCACCTTAGCGCCGCGAGCGAGTAGCGACTTAACGGGGCCAAGCTTGCCCGTCCGCGCGGCGGTCATCAAAACGGTTTCGCCTCCACGCAGGGCCGTATTCGGGTCGGCGCCTGCCTTGAGCATCAAATCGACCATCGCGGCGTTTCCATTCGTACAGGCCAGCGAGAGCGGCGTCACACCGTAGCGATTCGCGGCTTTCACGTCGGCCCCGGCATCGATCAGGAGCTGTGTTGTCGCGAGATCGTCGTGGTAGGCCGCCCAATGAAGCGCCGTCATTCCGTCGACCTGACGCTGGTTCACGTCGACGCGCCTTTTGAGGAGCGAGCGGACCGTCGCGACGTCTTTCTTTTCTGCCGCATCGGCGAGCGGCGCGTCATCGGCCGCCACAACGCTAGATGCGGAGAGCAGGCAAGCCAATGCAAACATTGCAAGGAGAATCGGCCAGTATTGCTTACCGCTTATCGGTGCCATCGCCAACCGGTTCCATCGCGAACTGGTGCTCCCAAAAAAGCCGGCTGAAGCCGGCTTGACGCAAGCTGGAGTCGGTGGCTCTCCAATCCACCAGCTAAAGCTGGTGGCTAACGGGGGAGCCGGCTGAAGCCGGCCTTCTGTCTCGATCGAAGCGGCAACGCTTTTGAGGGCATTCATGTCAGATCATTTCTTGATTCTGATTTTCGGCGTCATAAACCAGATGGTCGACTCTTGCCGGCTTTAGCCGGCTTCTCGTCTCATCACCTTGAATCCCATTACATCGATAGAGGTGTAAACAAATCGTCCACCTTGCCCTGGCTGTCGGCGAACGAATCGAGCCGAACGCCCACTTTGTCGAGCAGCGTGAGGTGCAGATCGGCCAACCGTGTCGGTTTGTCACACGTGATGTGGCGCCCACCGCGCAAGTTGCCCGCGGCGCCGCCGGCCACAAGAATCGGCAGGTTCGTATGGTCGTGGACGTTGGGATTGCCCATGCCGCTGCCGTACAAATAGAGCGAATGGTCCAGCAGCGTGCCGTTGCCTTCGGGCGTCGACTTCAGCTTCTTCAAGAAGTAAGCGAACAACGACACGTGAAACCGATTGATGAGAGCCACCTTGGCAATTTTCTTCGGGTCGTTACCGTGATGCGTGAGCGGATGATGCGGATCGGACACGCCAATCTCGGGGTAGGTGCGATTGCTGGTCTCGCGGGCAAGCTGGAACGTAATCACCCGGGTCACATCCCCCTGCAGCGCCAACACCTGCAAGTCAAACATGAGGCGAGCGTGGTCGGCGTAGGCAGCCGGGACTCCGAGGGGACGATCCAGATCGGGCAGCGGATGGTCGAGGGTCTTGGCCCCGGCCTGTTGAATCCGCCGCTCCACCTCGCGGACGCTGTCGAGATATTGGCTCACCTTCGCGCGGTCTGCCGAGCCCAGCTCGCGCTTCAATCGGGCCAAGTCTTCGCTGACCGAATCGAGCAGGCTGGCGCGTTGCTTCAGAGCGGCGCGTCGATCCGCCGGGCTGCCGCCTTCGCCAAACAGGTTCTCGAATACGATTCGCGGATGCGCCTCCGACGGAAGCGGCGTCGTCGGCGACGACCACGAAAGGTTGTTTTGATACACACAAGCGTAGCCATTGTCGCACTGGCCGACCGTCGAGAGCAAATCCATCGACAGCTCGAGCGACGGCAATTGCGTTTCCTGGCCGATTTTTTTCGCGGCGATCTGATCGACGGTCGTTCCAAGATGATAGTCGCTGCTCTCGGTCAGCTTGGCTTTGGCGGCGCTCAGAAAAGAGGCGTTGGAGGTCGCGTGCGTGCCGGGATACGCGCTGGGCAGCTCCATGTTGGTGATCACCACGACGTAATCCTTGACCGGCGCGAGCGGGCTGAGCGAGGGAGAAAGTTTGTCGAGCGTTTTGCCGGGCGGCGTCCAACGCGACACGTCGCTTCCCATCGGCATGTAAACGAAACCGAGCCGGCGAAGGCGGGCCGGGGCGGCCGGCGTCGCGGCCAGCGCGGTCATCGCCGGAACCATCGCGTCGAGCAGCGGCAGCGCCAGCGTAGTTCCTAATCCCCGCAGGAAAGTTCGTCGCGGCAAAGCCTTTTTCGAGATAAACATCAGTTCGATCTCCGCATCTGAAACGGTGTGCTGGTCGCGATGCCCACGATCAGCGATGAGAAGCGATAGTCTTTCGTTCGAGCGTCTCTGAGGATTTTCCGAATCGCCGGGGCGTCGTAGTGTTCGACTCCCCGCCCCAAGGCAAACGTCAGCAGTTTTTCGACCATCGTGCCGACAAACATCTCGGGGCGATTGAGCAGCCCCTTTTCAAGCCCCGAAACGCCTTTGAAGCGGCTGCCGTCGGGAAGGCCGCCGGAGACATCAACCGGCTTGCCGGCTTCGTTGTCTCGCCAGCGGCCGACGGCGTCGAAGTTCTCCAGCGCGAAGCCGACCGGATCGATTCGATCGTGGCAACTCGCGCAGGCCGCATTGGCCCGGTGCTCCGCCAGCCGCTCGCGAACTGAAAGATTCGTGGCCACCGTGTTGTCTTTCAGCGCCGGCACGTTCGCGGGCGGTGGCGGCGGCGGCGTTCCCAGCAGATTCTCCAAAACCCAATGACCGCGAATTACGGGCGAGGTCCTCGTGGCATACGACGTTACGCTCAGAATGCTGCCGTGTCGAAGCAGTCCGCCGCGCTTGCTGCTCTCATCGAGCGAAACGCGGCGGAAGCGGCTGCCGTAGATGTACCCAATCCCATAGTGCCGCGCGAGGCGTCCGTTGAGATACGTGTAATCGGCCTTGAGCAGATCGAGCACGCTGCGATCCTCGCGCAAGATGCTCTCGAAAAACAGCTCCGTTTCTTGGCGGAAAGCCTGCCGGAGATTGTCGTCGAAATCGGGAAACAAACGCACATCGGGGGTCATCGACTCCAGGTTGCGCAGATACAGCCACTGCCCGGCAAAGTTGGTCACCAAATTTCGCGAACGCCCGTCGGAGAGCATCCGTCGTACCTGATGTTCGAGCACCTTCGGCTTGTGAAGCTCGCCGCGGATAGCCACGTCGAGCAGTTCGTCGTCGGGAATGCTGCTCCAAAGAAAGAACGACAGACGCGAGGCAAGCTCCAGATCGCTGATGCGATAGGCCGCCTTCGGAGCCACTCCTTTCGGATCGCGCTCGATGCGCAGCAGGAAACTCGGATTGACCAACACGGAGCTTAAGGCCAATTCGATGCCCGCGTCAAAATCTCCGGCAACGCGTGCCTGACGAAAAAACTTCAGCGGAGTTTTCAGGTCCGTTTCGTCAACCGGCCGCCGATACGCACGGCGCATCAGCGTGGTGAGGATCTTTTTCGCACAGGCTTCCTCTTCCGCCGGTTTCGTCGGCGTGCAAACGAAAATCTTTCGTCGAGAGGGCGTGTCCCCCGACCCGGTCGCGGAATACGGGCCGGTGATCGAAATCTGATACACGGCCGGCGAGATGCGCGGGTGCCGGTGCATGTTGAAGTGGGCGTCGTAGGGCTGACGTTTCGTTTCGAGTAACGACGAAGGGTTCTTGAGAAACGTCACGCCGAGTTGATGCGGACCGGCGGTGACCGAGATGCGGACCTTCAGCTTGGCGTCGACCAGGGCGTGGTTTTTGTCTCGCGGCGGCCTGACGGTAAACAGCCCCACGCGCCGCCGGTCCAACAGCAATTCCAACTCGTGCGGCCCGCTGAGCCCTTCCACTTCCTCGTTGCGGTCGCGGGCCAGCCGGATTTGCACGTCGTACTCGCCGTCTTGCCGAAAGGTGTACGGAATCAACGCTCCGCCGCGCGTGCCGATCGGCAATCCTTCGACGTGTTCCTCCTGGGTGAAATCGGCCCGCAGCCGAATCGTATCGCCGCCCGGCGAACGTCGCGGGCGCCCGATCGCCAGGCTGCTGATCTTCTGCGCGGCGGAGATGTAGCGGCTGAGCAGTGTCGGCGAGAGATTCGCGACGGTCACGTTGTCAAATCCATGACTCGACTCGTCGGCCGGCAGCAGCCCCCGCGCGTCGACGTCGAGCGCCAACAGATCGCGGATGGCGTTCTGATATTCGGTTCGGTTCAGACGCCGCATCGTATCGGTGCGGCCCGGGTTAGGGCGTTTGGCGGCTGCCCTGTCCAGCGAAGCTTCCAACGCCGACAAAGCGGCGCGATAGCTGTCTTCCTTGGGTCGCGGCTCGTCAAGTGGCGGCATCTGGCGCGCGCGAAGTTTTCGCACGACCTTTTCCCAAATTTCCGAGCGCCGAATGACGTCTTCCGGGGTCACGTTACTGAGGTCGATTCCTCCCGTCTTGTCGTCCGCGTTATGGCAGTCGACGCAATGCTGTTCCACAAACTCGTTGACAACAGCTTTCTTTCGCGAGACCGCTTGCGAAGCCGGACGACCGGGCGGTTTTTGCGCTTCGATCACGGCGACGCCGCCTACGACGAGCGCCATCGATGCGAAAAGAAGGACAGACATGACCCGGCAACGCATACGGACACCTCCACGAGAACTATGCATCTATTGTATTCCCTTCGATCTGTACGCGAAACCTCGGCGACAACGGATACTGGCAGCCGTGCTGTCCGCCAAGACATTCTGCACTTTTCTGCGTGAGTTCTCGCCATTCTCTCATGCCGCACTGGGAGATTCAAGGAGTTTCCGGCCGAGTTTACTCCGTGAGCCGCAGGAGTGATGATGGAGTCATGACTTCCCCTAAGTCCGCTGCGCGGTGGTGGATAATACGATGGTTTGAGTGCCTGTCCTTCCTAAAAACTCTGGCCGGGCGAAAGCCGTGCCGGTTGCTGGTGAACACAATCCGCCCGCCGGGCAGCGGAAAGAGCCCCATGTTGACCACGCCGTAGTCGATGTACGAGCGGCCTTTCTCGTTGGCCCGATAGTTCGACGACCAGCGGGCGGCGCCGCGATTAGGCGAGAACATCTGATTGGTCAGCCGCACGATCTTCCGCGTCTTCAGATGAATCTTAAAGATGTCGGCGCCCTCGCGCGGCGGGTTCCACGGGCTGCACTTGACCAGGTTGTAAATGTAAACGTAATAACACCACTCGGCGTCGAACGAAATCACCGGATCGGTCACCGCCCCTTTGCCGCCGGTGACCAGCAGTTCTTCCTTCCCGTCCGGATGCAGCAACATCAAATCGGCCCCCGGCTCCATCGTGACCGGCTGCGAGAAGTCGGTGTGATATACCGCTTGTGGATTTTGTCACCGGCGCGTTGCGCCCGCACATAGACAATGTCGTAATCGTATTTGATCGATTGGTCGGTCGAGATGTGCGGGATGGTGATGTTAATGTCGTCCGGGAACAGCGGCTCCGCGGCGGGGACGATGCCGGCGAGCCACGAGAGAAGGACCGCGGACAAAACAACAGCCATCAACGGGCGAAAAAACATAGCGGGCTCTTCGCGTGAGGAGGCGATGGGTGAAATCCGGCGAAATTCGATTGTACTCGCGGGGCGAACTCATCAACCAGGATTCACATCGTGTTCCGCCGTAACGGCGGGAGGGGGCTAGGAGTCGGGGGCTGGGGGCTAGGAAAACGCCGAACTGGCTCCGCCCTCCGCTCTCTGATCTGTGCCCTCTTTTTGCAAACGCGGTGGGCCGTTTTTTGCATAATTCGCTCCGGCAAATCGCCAACTCCTTTCGCCCTAACCACTTGCGAGTTTTGCCTTATTGCTTTTTGCAGCGAAAACGGCGTTTTCGTCGTTTTTTCGCACAATTCGGCCCCTTTTTGCAACAGCGGGTGTCGCTCTATCAACAGGCCCGGCGCGCCGATTCCCCGCGTTTCCTCGTCCGCTTTCCGCTTTCCCCTTTCCGCTTTTGCAAACCGGTTCCACCACCCGGAGGCCCAATTATGCAAAAACCCAACTTCACCGGGCGTGTTGCATGATTCTATTTGTGCAAACACCCCCATTGCAAAATCCCCACCGGCGCTGCGTTCAACCCCCGCGATTTCCCGTTTCAAATCCCAAATCCCAAACTGCAAGTCCATCCCGCCATCCGGGGGCCAAAATCCGCAGAATCGCCTTTTGCATAATTCCCAACCCCATGTAGGAGGCGTCTCCGACGAAGGCCCTCCGCTCTCTGCGTTTTTCCACTTTCCGGTCTTTCGTGACAAAGTTCGATTGCGCGGGTAGAATGGTGGCTGGTTGTTGGGGTGGGCAAGGCCCCGGCGCCGGAATCTTCTGCTTGACAGCAACCGTCTGAAAGCTCCCATGCCCAAACGCCACAAGCCGCAGCGCCGGCGAAGCAGCGCCCCGGCCGTCCGCCGTGCCCTCGTCTCTCGCAAGCTCCGCTTTGAGCGGCTGGAAGCCCGCCGGATGCTGGCAGTGATGATTTTTCAGGATGGCGAGAGTCTGACCATTGGTTCGGACCTTGTTGACCGCAGCGCCAATGACACTGCACGAGGCCAAGTCTACATCTACGCCGCCGACACGTTTGCAGCGAACGGAATTGTTTCGGAGTGGAGTTTCTTTGACAACGATGGAAGCGGTCGCAACGTGACGCCGCTGGTGCTGCAGGTTATCGATGACAACGGCGTCACGGATTACACGGTTCGCGGTATTGGGACAACGGTGACAAGCAATGCCGGCGGTGTGCAGACGCAAATTGTCGACATTGTTGCTGGTAGCGGTGTCTTGGTCTCGGGGCAATACACTTTCGGACTTTATGACGGCGCCATTAACGATCTGGGCGATGGTGCGATTAGTCTAGGATCGACGAACGGAGGCGTCGTCGACGCCACAATCAACAGTCCGCTCGGCGACTGGGTTTTTACGCCTACGCAATCATTTACGCTGTCACTTGGCACAACCTTTTCGGTGTCGCCTGATATAGGCGAAGTGCAATTGAATACTGGCGGAGACGGATCCAGCAACAATCGAACGTATTCCGCCCAGATGACGATTGTTGACGATGGTGATTATTCCGTACCTCTGGTTACTATCGATCCGCTGGGAAGTCTGGTTTATGTCACGCAAGGTTTGCGTAGCATAAGTTCCCCGGGTGAGACGGACACCTTGCAGGTTGCCATTGACGGCGGCCAAAACGTGACGATCCTCATCGATCCGTTCGACGGGCTTCAACCGGCGGTTCAATGGCACGATTCCGGTGGCACGCTGCTGGCCGAGGCGACTTCGGCCGCGGCTGGTCGCACGCTCGTATTGACAAACGTGCCGGTTACCGCCACGGACACCTACACGATGACCGTGACCGGACTCGGCGGAACAACCGGCCAGTTCATCGGGCGTGTGCTGCTGAACGCCGACGTCGAGATCGAAGCCCATGGCGGAGCAGCGAACGACGACCCGGCGTCGGCGCAAGACCTGGAGCCGGCGATACTGCCGCTCGGCGATGGTTCGGCACAGCGCGGCGCCATCGTGGGTTCCAACGCAGACAGCGACGACTGGTATCGCTTTGCCTTGGCCGACGGCGAGTCGGCAATGGTGGCCTTGAGCGGGCTGGCGGGCGGAGTGCCTGCGGTCGAATTGTATGATGTCGTCGGCACACGACTGGCGATGTCCGCCGTCGGTGCGGATGGACTTGTCAGCATCGGACCCTTTAGCGACACATCGAGTGATGGACGGGCGGAAGACTATTTCATCCGCATCATCGGCGGCGGCTCGACCGACTTGCCGGTGACGGACGGACTCGTGTTGCACCTCGACGCCATGCAGATCGAACAGGAGGCGGGCACGCTCGTCAGTCAATGGGACGATCTTTCGGGTAGCGGCAATCATGCCAGTATCAGCTTCGGCGATCCGACCCTGGTGGCCTCGCGCATCAACGGTCAACCGGCCGTGCAGTTCGACGGCGACGACTATCTGCGGACCGTGACCCAGTTCGGTTCGCAGTACACCGTTTTCTCCGTCGCCACATTGGACGGCGGTCGTAACGGAAGGCTGGTCTCTTCAGGCAGCGTCAACTGGTTGATGGGATACTGGATGAATCGCGAGGGCGTGTTCTACGCGGGCGGCTGGGTTGTCAATGACTGTGGGGCGGCTGGCGTGTCTTGCCCGCCGGATACCAATCCCGACCTTTATGTCGCTACGTCTACTGCCGGCGGCCAGTCGAAGAGGCTCTTTCGCGACGGCGCGCTGATCGGCGGCCCGAACGGTGCCGGGGGAAACACTCCCATCGGATCGCTCGAGTTGGGCTCTTCGCTGGGAAGTGAACCTTCCAACGGCAGCGTCGGTGAGATCGTGATCTACGACCGCGTCCTCGCCGCCGATGAGCTTGACGACGTCGGCCTGTTCTTGGCGCGAAAATGGGGCCTGGACGCCTACGGAAACCCAAATCCCGGAGTCGCCGCCGGGCTTGCGCCGCCGAGTGACGATTACACGCTGGTCGTAACCCGCAATGCGCAGTTTGCCGTCAACGAGCCGGGCGTGCCGCAGGACTTGACGCTCGACGGCGTGGTTGTGGGTTATCTGGACGGCGGTAGGGCTGACGGCGTCGGCCTCATCGACCCGCCGCAACCTGGGCTCGCAACCGAGTGGCACCCTGGCGCCGGCGACATTGGTCTGGGTGCGCTTGCCACGTTCTTCGATGCGAATTCCCCCACGATTCCGGTGTTTTCAAGTGTGCAACCTTTCGTCGGCTCGTTTAATCTGGCAGGCGGCATCGGAGTCCCATCGGTGGTCGTCGCCGCCGGACAAAACGTCGGCAGCAGCCGAGCCGTTCGTTGGTCTGGGGAGATTCTGATTCCAGAACCAGGCACGTACAACTTCAAAGACGGCGTCGACCAATCAACCCGGCTGATCATCGACGGCCAGACGATCATCTCGGACAGTCTGTGGACGACCTTCAACGGCACAGGCGGACAAGGTAGCGACATTTCGCCGGCCACGTTTGCCACCGCCGGTTGGAAGCATATCGAGTTTATCATGTCTGAAACCAGTAGTGGTGTTCAGTCTGCGTTGTACTGGGACTACGACCCGCTGCTCGGTCTCAACCAAAACACGGCTTTTCCGGCGACCGACAATGCACCCGCGGGCCTCGGCGCATTGATACCCACCCAGTTCGTACGCACCGGATTCGGCGACGCTTTTCGGGACTTTGACGTGAGCGTCCTGACCGGAGATATTTTGGTCATTTCCACAACCACACCGTCGGACGGAGCGGGCGAGTTCGTCAACTTATTCAATCCGCGGATTGAACTCCTTGATCCATCGTCTAGGTTGGTTGCCAGTGACGACGACGGCGCCGGCGACGGGCGTAATGCTTCGTTGACGCACACCGCGACCAAGTCGGGCCAGTATACGGTCCGCGTCTTGTCGGCGGGCGAAACCGCGGGCGAGTTCGTCTTGCATGTCACAGGTCACAGCGGTTCGCTGCCGGCCTTCGCGGTCAGCTCGATCGATCCGGCGGACGGAGCGCTCACAGCCACCAATCCGGTTACCGTCACCGTAGAATTCAGCGACAGCTTGCTGCTCCCGTCGCTCGATGCGACCGATCTTACGATCGACGGAGTGCCGGCGCGTCGTTTCGACGTGTTGGATCACAATACCGTACGGTTTCTCTTCGATCAGGTGCTTTCTGACGGCGACCACAACGTGAACATCGCGGCCGGCTCGATGATCGACTTGCAAGGAACCTCCATCGAAGCGCTGAGCAGTACGCTGGTGATTGCACGCGAGATTTCCGGAACGCTGACGAGCGACCTTACGCTGAGTGGTGAATGGCGAGTGATTGATGACTTGGTCGTCCCCGCCGGAGTCACGTTGACGATCGAACCCGGGGCTCAACTCACGTTCGAGCCCGGGGTGGAACTTACGGTGCGTGGGCGGATCGTGGCGGTCGGAACGCCGCAGCAGCGAATTCGGCTGGTCGGCGTGACGGGCGAATCGAAGTGGGACGGCATTCACCTTCGCGATTCTTTGGAAGACAACATCTTTGCTTACGTTGACATCGCCGATGCCCAGTCGAGCGACGGGTCGATCGGGGCGTTTGCCTCGGTGTTGACGATCGACAACGTGACGTTCGCCGGGTCGCGACGCCGCTACGTTCGCGTCGTTAATGCGTCGGCCGTGATCCGTAACAGCATCTTTCCCGACCGCTTCGGCCCGGACGAGGTGCCCGGCGCCGGCGACGACAACACGGTCGAGATGATCACTGGCAGCGGCATCATGACTGGCGGGCAGATGATTATCGAGGGCAACACGTTCGGCACGAACAAGGGTCACAACGACATCATTGATTTCTCCGGACCCGTGCGGCCCGCGCCGATCTTGCAGGTGCTCAACAACGTCTTCCTGGGCACCGCCGATGAAATGCTCGATCTGGGCGGCGACGCCTACATCGAAGGCAACGTCTTCATGCACGTCCGCCGAGATGAATTCAACACGAGCAGCGGACACACCAACGCGATCAGCACGGGCGATGGCCCGGTCGGTGCGACGATCGTCCTGGTCCGCAACGTGTTCTACGACGTCGAGCACGTGATCGACCTGGAAGACGACCACCTGGCCGTGCTGGAACACAACACGATCGTCGGCATCACGCCCGACGGCCCGGACCCGGGCAACGGAACGCCGCAAGAGTATTCGGTCGTCAATCTGGTGATCGTCAATCGCAATGCCCCCGGTCGCGGCGCCCACTTGGAAGGCAACATTATTGTCGACGTACCGGAGCGAATCTTCGGCGAGCCCGACACGGCGCGCAACGGATCGCCCGCTGCGCTCTCGGACCTCGTCCTCAACAACACACTGTTGCCAAGCGAGCGATGTAGCGACGTCATCGGCCAGCGGCCCGGCACGATCATGGACCTGGGCACGAACATCCTTTGCGGCGATCCGCTGTTGGCGGACGTGGCCGGCGGTGATTTCTCGCTACTGCCCGGCTCGCCGGCGATCGGCGCCGGTGTGCATGGTCTCGATCTGGGCGCCTTGGTGCCCGCCGGAGCGACGCTCTCCGATTGGCCCGCGCTGACGTTCGAGGACTTCGCCGATTTCACCGTCGACGGTCCGGGCGTCGTCGAATACCGGTATCGCCTGGACGGCGACCTATGGGGCAATCGCAGCGCCGTCGACGCACCCATCGCACTGACCTCGCTGGCCGACGGCCTGCACGAGTTAGAAGTGATCGGCCGCAACTACGCCGGCGTCTGGCAGGACGAGGCGGACGCGGTGGTGCGGAGTTGGACCGTCGACTCGACGATACCGCATCCGGTGGCCACAGGCGACAGCTATTCGACCGACGAAGACGTGCCCCTCATTGTCAACGCAGCCATCGGCGTGCTGGTGAACGACTTCGAGATTCCACCCACCGCACTGACCGCCGTGCTCATCGACGACGTCGACCACGGCACGCTCAGCCTCAACTCCGACGGCTCATTCACGTACACGCCCGAACAGGACTTCTTCGGCAGCGATACGTTCACTTACGTGGCCAATGACGGCCTGCTCGATTCGTCGCTGGCCACCGTCACGATCACCGTCGAAGCGGTCAACGACGTGCCGGTGGCGGTGGATGATGCGTACATCGTCGAAGCGGGCCAGACGCTCGGGGCAAGCTCGTCCTACGAGCAGGTGATCGTCGCGGCCGGCCCGGTCGGCTATTGGCGGCTGGGCGAGGCGGCCGGTTCGACGACGACCGTGGACGTCACGGGGGTCCACGATGGCGCCTACGAGAACTTCACCGCGGGCGATTTCCAGCGACCCGGCGTTGTGTCGGGCGATCCAGATACGTCCGTCATGTTCGACGGTGTCGACAATCAGGTCACCGTGCCGCACTCGGACGAGTTGACCATCACCGGCGATCTGACCGTGGAATTCTGGATGTACAAGACGGCCGAAGCGGACCGCTGGCAACGTCTTGTGGGCAAGGGATCGGACAATACGCGAACTTTCGGTGTGTGGGAAGAGCCGGGAAACGTCAAAAAGATTCACTTCCAGCAATACGACGGATCCCGCAACAAGGTAGTGTTTTTCGCAAGCAATTCCAACGTGGAACTCAACCAATGGCACTACGTCGTCGCCACTGTCGAAGGCAGCACTGCGAAGATTTACATCGACGGCGCGCTCGATTCGCAAAGCACACGCAGTGGCGTGGTTGGCATTGACAATCAGCCGTTGACTATCGGCGGCAGAATCGGCGGTAACCTACTCCACGAGATCGATGTCTTTCCCGGCCGGTTGGACGAGGTGGCCATCTACGATCGTGCCCTCTCGGCCGCCGAAATCGACGAGCACTTCCGACTTGTCGCCAATCAAGACGGGGCCTCGGCGCAGGGCGTGTTGACCAACGATCTGGACAACGACGGCGACGAGCTTTCCGCCCTGCTCGTCGAGAACGTCACCAGCGGAACGCTCGATTTGGCCGTCGATGGCTCCTTTACTTACACTGCGCTGGAAAACTTCGTAGGCCTCGACCGCTTCACGTACCGCGCCGACGACGGGCAGGATCTGTCGAACGTGGCCACCGTCACCATCGCAGTCGGCTCGCTGGAAGACGCCACGACGGTCGTCGACGACGCGTACGTGGCGAGGGCAGGAAAAACGCTCACGGTCGACGCCGACCTCGGTGTTCTGGCCAACGATCTCGATCCGCACGGCGATCCATTGATTGCCATGGTCATCAAGGAGCCGCGGCACGGAGAGTTGACGCTGGAGGAGGACGGGTCGTTTTCTTACGCACCGGAGGCAGGTTTTACTGGGGTCGACTCCTTCACCTATCGGACGAGCGACGGAACGTCTCTGAGCGGTGTGGCCACCGTCACGATCACGGTCGAGCCAGGCGGCACGTTCGTCGCCGGCCGGTTCGTGTTCTATAACGGCTCGGCATTCGACGGAAACGACCCGACCGTCAATTCGCTCGACGAGGAGGCCATCGCCACCGATAAATCGGCCCTGCTGCCGGGCGAGGCGGCGACGCTGGCCAACTACACCAGCTTCCCGGGCGGCATCACCGGCGTGATGATCGACGTCAACGAACTGGCCGACCCCGACGACATCGACTCGCGGCAGTTTGAGTTCCGCGCCGGCAACACGGCCGACCCGTCCTCTTGGATGCCGGCGCCGCGACCCAATCGCATTGTCGTCCGCGAAGGCGCCGGCGTGCTCGGCTCCGACCGCATCACGCTCACCTGGCCGCACGGCGCCCTGCAAAACACCTGGCTGCAAGTCACGCTCAAAGCCACCGGCGACACGGGTCTGACGGAGCCGGACGTGTTCTACTTCGGCAGCGCCGTGGGCGACACGGGAGCCGGCAATCGGGCGAACGTAGTACTCGTTGACGAAGTCGACGCGGCGGCCGTGCTGGCCGGCGCAGTCGATCCTGCCGCCGTCGACAACGTGCATGATCTCAACCGCGACGCACGAGTCGACGCCGCGGACCTGCAAATCGTCGAAGACAACCCGCGCGACGCCCAAAACGGACTTCGGCTGA
>JADFKK010000325.1 GCA_022564995.1 Planctomycetota bacterium
CCTAAACAAATTCAAAATCTAAAGCACAAATGTCAGGTGCGCCGGCATCTTGCCTAGCGTTGTCCCCGTCGATGGGTTGTGAATGGCCTCGTCGAACGACTTATCCCGCGATAGAATGGCAACTGTGACTGATCTATTTCCATGTACGTCGGTTGACGTCGTGCCCGTAAGGGATTCTGAGAATGATAACGTCGTTTCGGATACGTGGTTTTCGAGGGTTCGACGATTTTGAATTGTCGGAACTTCGACAAATCAATCTTCTCGTCGGCGAGAACAACGGCGGCAAGACGTCGATCCTCGAAGCGATTCACCTGCTGCAATCGCAGGGCAGTCCTTCTGCCATCCGCGCGGCGATGTACCGCCGCGGCGAGGTGTACCGGGAAGGTAACGAAGGCGAGCGCCCACGACCTCACCTCGATGTCTGCCATCTGTTTCACGGCCATCAGATTGCTGGTGGGGCTGAGTTTCGTCTGGATTCGAGCGGGAAGTTGCGAGATCGTACTCTCGAAGTGAGCGTATTGGAGCCGAGCGATTATGAAAACAAGGACGTGTATCAAATAGATTTGCCGCCAAGTCTTGAGGGCAGCAATATACTCTTTTTCGGCGGATCGCCTGAACCAGTCACAGCGGTTCTGGTGTTGACGTCGAAAGATGGACTTTCAGTCGAGCAACTCGACCGGTTTGAGCGGTCAAATACTGGCGAAGACCCGCTCCCCGTTTTCTTCGTCACAACAGAAACACAGTCTGCGGAATTCTTGGCGCGTCACTGGGAAGGTGTGGCCTTAACCGAGGAAGAGGATCTGCTTATCAAGGCATTGCAGGTTCTTGAGCCACGCGTTGAGAGGATCGCACTGTTGGGAGATCGGCCTTTCTTTCGAAGCAGCAAAAGCGGCGTCATCGTCCGTTTGAAGGGCGAGCGAACGCCCGTGCCTCTTGGCAGCATGGGTGACGGCATGTGGCGGATGCTGACTCTGGTTCTTGCAACAATTCGCTCTCAAAACGGCATTCTCCTGGTCGACGAGATCGACACGGGGCTACATCACACGACAATGTCCGACATGTGGCGATTGGTCATCAGTACCGCACAACGGCTCAATGTTCAGGTGTTCGCAACGACGCATAGCCTGGATTGTGTCAATAGCCTCGCGAATGTGATTGCCGAGGAAGAAACGCCCGCCGAAACCGTCACCATTCAACGCGTCGAAAAAGAACGAAGTAAAGCAGTTGCGTATTCAGAGAATGAAGTGGTTGTCGCTGCAAATCGCGGAACGGAAATGCGATAGTCCATGAGCCGATTCACCTCACACAAGCTCTTGGTTGAAGGCGAGCAGGACAAGCGAGTGATCCCTTACCTTCTCGACGTGCATATTGTTTGGGGAGATAGCAAGAACGAATGGCCGACGAATATCGTCGCCTACGACGGAGTGGACGACCTTCTGGCTGAGGGTGAAATAGAAACGCAGCTTAAGTCGCCCGGGCTTCAGGCATTGGGGATTATTGTTGATGCAAACGAATCACTGGACAGCCGATGGCAGCAAGTTCGCAATCGATGCTTGACGGCATTTCCAGAACTCCCGCAGCAGTTGCCGTCGGAAGGATTGATCGCAGCCAATGAAGACGGGATACGCTTGGGTGTATGGATCATGCCCGATAATCAAACTTCCGGCATGCTTGAAACATTCTTGTCGCATCTGATCCCCGACGGCGGCGACAAGCTTTGGGAACACACGCAAGGGCAGGTCGACGAAGCCAAGAAGCTCGGCGCGCCGTTCAAGGAGGTTCACCGAGACAAGGCGCGGGTCCACTCGTGGCTCGCCGTTCAAGATCCACCCGGTGAGTCGCTACATCTGGCAGTTGTGCAGCGGATGTTCAGGCCAGACTCGGTGAATTGCGCCGCGTTCGTCGAGTGGTTCATAAAGCTGTATGAACTCGAACGCAGGTAGCGATTCACCTACTCACCCGCAAACCGAAACGGTTCGCCGGCCAGTTCGTAGCCGGGGCGGAGGCCGATGTTGAGGATCAGGCCCAGGGCGATGGCGTGGGCCACGAGGCCGCTGCCGCCGTAGCTGACCAGCGGCAGCGAGAGGCCGGTGATGGGTAGCAGGCCGACGAGCATGGCGGTGTTGATCACGACTTGCACGCCTAACAGCGCGACCAGCCCCAGGGCGACGAGCCGGCCGAACGGTTCGCGCGTGGCGGCGGCGACCATCGTGCCGCGCCAGATGAGCAGCACGAACAGGCTCAGCAAACCGATCAGGCCGGCCAGTCCGTAGCGTTGGCCGAGCACGCTGAAGATCGAATCGGTGTGGGCGGCGGGGATGAAGTAGTCGAGACTCGCCGCCGAAAGCTCGCCAGATTCTTCGTCGGCCGCTCGGCCGCTGCCCCACAGCCCACCCAACGCCAGCATCCGCTTCGACTGGTGCAGATGAAACGCATCGTCACTGGGGCGAACGCCCGGCGAAGTATCCTCCCACATCGCCGTGACCCGAGATTTCTGCTCGCGACTCATTTGCGTCCACAGCCCGGGCAGGGCAGCCACGCTGAGCAGGCACAGCAGCACCAAATGTTGCTTTCTCGCCCCCGCGGCCAGCAGCATCACCAGCAGCACCGGCAGGAACACCAGCGCCGTGCCCAAATCGGGCTCGCGAAGAATCAACACCACCGGCACCAACGTCAGCAGCAGCGGCGCGAGCAGGCCGCTCAACCGGCGATAATTCTCCCGATACATCAACCAGCGGGCCAGCGCCAGCACAAAGGCCACCTTGGCAAACTCCGAAGGCTGCAAACCGACCGGGCCGATGCGAATCCAGCGTCGGGCGCCATTGATCGGCGGAAAGAAATAGACGGCCACCAGCAGCACGATGGCCGCCGCCAGGGCCACGTAACTCCAGCGACAGAGAATGCGATAATTGGGAATCGTCACCAACACCATCGCCACGGCGGCCAGCGCCGCCCAGATGAGTTGCTGCCGCAGAAACCGCCCGTCGCTTTCGGCCAACTGCTCGCTATGGGCGATGCCGAGGCAGCCGATGGCGACCAGGCCGGCAGCCGCCAGCACCATCGACCACGGTAGTCGAGCAGCCCAAGTGGAGAGTTTCACGAGATTCTCGGCGAGAGTAGGTCAAGAAAACGAATCACGGCATTATACGCGGAGTTGCGGCGCGGGGAGGAGAGCAATCCTGGGACAGGCGGAGGGTTAGAGGAGTTGGTGTGAAGAGAGGGGGAGTCAACGCAAAGACGCCAAGGCGCGAAGACGCAAGGAAGGGAGTTTTTTGAGGAGGGGATAAGTCCAATTAAACATCGCGCCGAGCGAGCACGATGCTTGACGTGATGTTTAATTGGACTTATCCCCTTTTTCAATTCGCCTGCTCTGTAGAAAACGTCGCTTTCCGATGTAGGGTGCCATGGGCAGCTTGCCTGCCCTTGCCGAATCGCCGCGTTTTGCGCCGAAGCAAGGGCGGCCAAGCGGCCATGGCACCCGCGCCAAGTTCCCCGCCTCGACGATCGTGGTATACTGTGAGGCGAACGAAGCATTGTCCCGCTCCCCATTCTCGCATGTCGATGAGGACTCCTTCATCATGAAAACTGCCACGCATTACTTGATGTTGACCGTTCTTGTTGTAACCGCAGTTCTTGTTTCCTCGTGCGACAGGGCTGCGGTCGATAACGACAAATTGGTTGCGGCCGAAGTGGAGCGGGTCGCTGCAGCCTCGAAAGTGAAGCGGGTCGTTGTGGCAGCCAATGAGATGTTTGTCTACGTCGAATATGAGTTGACAAAGCACGACGATTCGACACTCGCATGGGGATGGGAAGGTGACGTCTGGGGGGCGGGGACGACCGAAATGTCCCTGAAGGCGGGAAAATTCCAGATTCGCGTGATGCGAGCATTAGACGATCAACGATGGTCTGCGATGGACCTCGTTACCTGGAATAATGCCGGCTCCAAGGGCCACGCGGGAGCAGAAGTTCGTACAGGGGATCTGAAAAAGAAAATGCGGGGCGAAAAGAAAGGCATCAAATTAGAATGCCACGTCGTTGACAAGGAGCAACTCGTGGAACAAAAACGTGTTCCGCTCTTCACAATTGCGCTCCCCGATGGTTCGAAGGGCGTTTTTTGGGTTCGCTTGATTAAGGAATGAACGGTACAGAGACGAAAGGCATTAACATCTTCAACTTATCCCCTTTTTCAATTCGCCACTTCCAGGTTGCGACGGGCAGGCTGACGTGGGACAATCTACTCTTGAAGTTCCCAGATTGTGCGACGCGTTGGCGAACAGAAGTACGTTGACTGTTCTCGGGTCAGCGATGGTTCATCCAGACACTAACCCATATGCTTCTCCAATGCCCTCACCGGCGGGCGGCACTTTGCGCCGCGCTTTTTCGAGTCGCGCCGTTTTCTGGACCGTGGCGATTGCGACGTTCTTGGTCCTCGCGATATTGCCAGGGTTTCTTCCTCCCCGTGATGGAAGTTCGTCACCAAGTGACACAACATCGCTTGAGACACTCGTCTCAGTTATCTACTTTCTCGATGGACCGATGCGGCGTGCCGGATACGGCGCAGACCAGTACCAATTACCGGTGAACATCGCTACCGCCTGCTTTTGGAGCTTTGCGTTGGCTTGGGTGGCTTCTCGCGGTCTGCGGACGATTGCTGTTTGGCGGCGGGTTGAAGAGTACCCGTAGCTCAATTCGAGCATCTCGAAAAGATGTCCCGCACCGCTCTGGCGGCTTCAGCCGGCTCTCCGTCAGCCACCAGCTTTAGCTGGTGGTCGCCGGTGCGTTTTCGCCCCGAAGGGCAACGCCGTGAAGGACTTTCGCACGGAAAATACAAGCACGTTGCGCAAGCAAGTGAGGCTGTTCATGCGCGGGGACTCACTTGCTTGCGCAACGTGCTTGTATTCGTTGTCTTTTGTCCGTCAGAATCCTTCACGGCGTTTCCCGAAGGGGCCAAAACATGACAGCCCAGGGCAACGCCTGGGAACGGAGACTGATATGTTGCGGCCCCTTCGGGGCAAATATCGCGAGTGACGCGCAATTGGCAAATACACTCAACGCGACGGCAAATCCCTTTGTCCGATGCACCAGCACAGCCTGCCGGCCTCAAGCGGCTCGATCAGGCATTGCCGAAATGGGATCTTCGTCCTCAGAATCAGGGGACAGTCCTTCCTGTCGCTCCCCCTCCTGACGTCGCGCCCATTGAGCCTTAGCTTTTCCCGCACTTCCACCGTGTCTTTTCTACATTGGTCGAATCAGTAACGTGCGGCCAACCGCAACCGCTCGCCCGCAAACACACTATCTTGTGGTTTCGCGCGGTTTACTCGCAAAATATGCAATTTGCTTGAACTTCTCAGCCAAATCAGTACAGTTTCACTCGGTTTGCCTTTCTTCGATTCCGGGTGACAGCGGAACAAACGTAAGGAGTTTCGAGGCGATAGGATACGGACATCGCTGCGGGTGACGGACCCTCGGATGGGTCGCGACGCGCCGGCAGAGCCTCCACAGGACGTGATTGCCCGCTCATCGAGGCCGTCTCGTCTGGTCGACCTCTCGTGTCGGTCGGAACCGCGCTCGTTTGAGCGCCTCTCTGCTGGGCTTCGCGATAGTCGTTGTTCGCTCCGCGAACGAAACGAATTGTTCGCGAAACGAGCGACGACTGTCCGACAAGCGACTTGTTCGCGGAGCGAACAACGACTATCCCTCCCCTCGAAACGGCCGTTCCGTTTTACTTTGGTCTGGCACATGAACGTGCTGAAAAAGGAGAGGTTATGGGAGTTAAACCGCTGATCGGATTGAATGCAGATTATCGCGAGGCCAAGGGGGATTCGCCCGCGTTTACCTATGTTTGCGCCGGATATTACGACGCCATCACCCGGGCGGGAGGCGTGCCGCTGGTGATTCCCCCGCTGGTCGATGACGACGACCTGAGCCGCCTGCTCGATCTCGTCGAGGGGGTTATCATGGTTGGCGGGGCCGATCTCGACCCGCGACGTGACGGGTTCATGCTGCATCCTGCCGTGCGAGCTTTGGCCGATCGTCGCGAAGAGATGGATCGTCGGCTGATCGACATGATCGCCAAGCGGCGGATGCCCGTGTTCGGTATCGGCGTCGGCATGCAACTGCTCAGCACGGCGCAGGGTGGCAATCTGTTTCTGCACCTGCCGGAAGACATGCCCAACTGTCTGCCACATCGCGATTCGATCGACCCGGCCCATCGGCACGGCTTGGAGATCGAGCCCGACTCGCTAATCGAGCGGGTCTTCGGCGAGGGCGAGATTCGCGTCAACAGCATGCACCACATGGCGATCGACGAGCTGGCCCCCGGTTTCCGTGTTACGGCCCGCTGTCCTGACGGCGTAATCGAAGTGATCGAAAGCACGATGGATGACTGGTTCGCAATCGGAACGCAATTTCATCCGGAAGCCGATTCGGCCTCGGCGCTCGACCTGCGGATCTTCGAGGAGTTTATCGGCGGCATTCTCGGCGAGGTGAGCCAGCCACAGCTTGCGGCGTAAAGGGTCGCGCTTTCGGGGGCGGTGTCGTTGTGTGACGCGAGGGGCGAGGGACTGGGGGCGAGGGACTGGGGCGCTCGTGTTGCGCCCGGCGTACGGTGAGGTGCGTGGTCGTTGTGACAGAACACTGCGCGAGCATCAACTGTGACACACGCACGAGGCGATTCACAATAAGCGACGATACGTCGCCCTAACTCCCAGCCCCTAACTCCCTGCTCCTCCCTGTCGTCACTCCTCGTCCCGGCGAATATCGAGAATCTCGAAGTTGTTCGTGCCGGCGGGCACTTCGATGGCAACCTTATCGCCGATTTTTTTGCCGACCAGTCCCTGGGCCAGCGGGCTGGTGATCAGAATTCGACCCTGGTCGTAATCCTCTTCGCCCGCACCGACCAACACGAACTCCTCGTCGTCGCCAAAATCCAGATCGCGGACCACGACGGTGCAGCCGAAAACGACTTCGTCCTTGGGAAGCAGCGACATGTCGACGATCGAGGCCCGGGCCAGCTTGTCGCGGAGCAAGTTGATTTTCGCCTGTAACATTCCCTGCGATTCGCGGGCACCATGATACTCGGCGTTTTCCTTGAGATCGCCCTCGGCACGCGCATCGGCGATTCGCTGGGCGATGATCGGCATCTCGACGTCGTTGAGATGGGCCGCTTCGGCCCTGATTTTGTCATACCCGGCACGGGTCATCGGGATGCGGTCAGACATAGAAATACTCACGGTAAGTCGGCGCAAAAAAATGTGATCCCCGGCCATCGTGGATCATCAACAGAAATTCTGCGCAATATCGGAGCGGTTGTAAAGGTCAGGTATCGCTTCGAGGGAAGAAAGGTGCCCCGCCGCTGTCGCTGTTCGAGGCGTTGCCGCTCTGGTAGTATAGGCTCGTTCGGTTGCACAGATCAATCGGGCAATCTCGACAGAGTTTTTCCAAGGAGACCGCGGATGCACACCTCGATTCGATTAGCTTGGGCCGCACTCGGTATTTGTTGCTTCGCCACCACGCCCGCCTTGGCAGCCAAGCCGCCAAACATCGTGTTTATTCTGGCCGACGATCTCGGCTATGGCGACGTCGGCTGTTATAACGCCGAGTCGAAGGTGCCGACGACGAATCTCGACCGGCTGGCCAAAGAGGGGATGCGGTTTACCGACGCGCACAGCCCTTCGACCGTCTGTACGCCGACGCGATACAGCCTGCTCACCGGGCGGATGGCGTTTCGCACCGGGATGCGGGGCGTGTTCACCGGCGTGGGCGGGCCGTGCATGATCGAGCAGGGTCGGCTGACGTTGCCGCAGATGCTCAAGAACAAGGGCTACACCACGGCTATGTTCGGCAAGTGGCACGTCGGGATGACCTTCTTCGACAAACAGGGCAAGCCGATCAATCGCAGCGGGCTGGCCGCCGTCAAGCGCATCGACTACACGCGGCGCGTGCCCGACGCGCCGATTCATCGCGGGTTCGATCAGTTTTATGGCACCGTCAGTTGTCCCACAACCGACTGGCTGTATGCGTTCGTCGACGGCGATCGGATTCCCGTGCCGCCGACCAAGATCGTCGACCGCGGGCCGCTGCCGAAACATGCGTATTCGCGAGACAATCGGCCGGGCATGATCGCGCCGAATTTCAATCTGGAAGAGGTCGATTTGGTGTTTTTGGAAAAGAGCAAGCGGTTTCTTGAAAAGCACGTCAAACAGTCGCCCGACAAACCGTTCTTTTTGTTTCACTCGATGCAGGCGGTCCACCTGCCGTCGTTTCCGGCCGACCGGTTCAAGGGCCAGACAAAGGCCGGGCCGCACGGCGATTTTATCTTCGAGATGGACTGGATCGTTGGCGAATTGCTCAAGACGCTCGATCGCTTGGGCGTCGCCGATAACACCCTGGTCATGTTTTCCAGCGACAACGGGCCGGAAACCACGTCGGTCGTTAACATGCGGGCCGACCACCGACACGACGGCGCCCGGCCGTGGCGCGGGATGAAGCGCGACCAGTGGGAAGGCGGGCATCGCGTGCCGCTCATCGTCCGCTGGCCCGGCAAGGTGAAGCCCGGCAGCACGAGCGATGCGATGGTGAGCCTGACTGACGTGATGGCCACTTGTGCCGCCGTCGTCGATGCGAAGTTGCCGACCGCCGCCGCCGAAGACAGTTACAACTTCCTGCCCGTGCTGCTCGGCACCCAAGGCGACCAACCGGTGCGAGAATATCTCTTACAGCAAACCATCAGCCTGGCCCTGTCGATCCGCCGCGGCCCCTGGAAATACCTCGACCACCAAGGCTCCGGCGGCAACAACTACACCCGCGGCAAGCTGCGGCAATACGCCCTGCCCAACACCGACCCCGACGCCCCGGCGCAACTCTACAACCTCGACAACGATCCCGGCGAGCGGGTGAATCTGTATTCGAAGCACCCGGAGATCGTTAAAGAATTGAAAGCGAAGCTGGAGGAGTATAAGGCTAGCGGGCGTAGTCGGCCAAAGTAGACGCGGCATCTTGCCGCGACGATTGGCTTCTCGATTCATCTTCGTGACATCAGCGGCCTACTGCGTTGGCCTTTTCTCGGGCGATTCCATCATAAATCGTCGTGACCAATTTATTGAAGTCGGCCATAAGTAATTCTTCTAGCTGTGCCTCTTCACCAGACCGTGAGAAACGAGACACCATCCACCTATTTTGTTCATCGATCTCGAATGATTCCCACTTTCCTTTTTTCTTAATCGGGGTAATCCAGTTTTTCGCGTAGACCTTGTCTTCGCTGTTGGGGCCCTCAAGATTGAACAAGAGTTGGACAGACGTGTCGATTTCTGGCGAGCCGTCGTCTTCGCGTTGGGCAGTCTCGCACTTAATGACCACCGTGATCGGGCCAAAGGCCCAAAGTTGGCATCCATAAGGATCGAGTTTTCGGATTGGATGGTCGGCTGTCAGTTTACTGGCGATGGAACGCATCATATTTCGCAGCACCAATTCGTCGCCCTCCAATTGTCGGGTCGATCGAATTCTTCGGCGACGAATGGCATCGAGCACATGGAGGACGCCCGTCTCGGCGAATAGATTATCGAAATCGCTGAGTTTGTCGCAAAGCGGTTGTAGCTTTTCCCATGCGACGGAAACGGCGATTTCGCCCGATTCCGTATGGACACGTTCTACTTCCGACTTGCCAAGTTCACGTGTCGGTGATAAGTACACCGAATGAACTCGCGATCCCTCATCTTGCGATTTGACGCGCAAGTAATAGCCGACAAGCTGACCATCCTTCTTTGAACCGGATGCAATCTTGTTCTCGATGATAACAAACGTGTTCGCGCCCACGACGGTCACATCGCGTTGTTCCTGTTCGACAATGACATCGGTCACTGTGAAGGACGGAATGCCGCAGAGCCGAAAGAATCGTTCTTGAAAGTCGACTGATTGATGCAACAGAGTGGCAAGGAAAGCCGAAGTCGCTTCTTCGCGACACATGCCCCCAGCGAGAAAGTGACGTGGATCTACACCTGCCATCGGTAGTGCTCCGGTGGAAAGATTCAGAGAAAGGATCTGTGGAACGCTGCCCTGCTCAGCATCCCATGGTAACACTTGGCGGTCAAACATTAAACGGCGAAAAAACGGGCGACGTCGCTAGAAAGCCCCGCAGGGGCGGAAGTTAATAGCCAGGGGCGCGAGCCCCTGGATGGCGGGCCACCCAACCGAAAAGCCCCGGAGGGGCGACAGGAGGGAATCT
>JADFKK010000326.1 GCA_022564995.1 Planctomycetota bacterium
ACTCGTTTGACAGCTTCCCCAGGCTTTTCGCAGTCTTCCACGCCCTTCATCGCCTCCTGACACCAAGACATCCCCCGTGCGCCCTTAGTAACTTGACCACATAAATTCAACTCTCTCGATCAACCTCTCACCAGCCCTTGAACACGGCGCCCAAAGACCAGCAATCAACCAACCGAAAGCGACAAATAAGGTCAATGGTTCCGACTGCCCGTCTGCATAGGACGAACGGTCGGACCAGATTAAATCCAATGCAATGAGTCGATTCGCCACATCTTTGGCACGTTGCCAAAATCATGGTTCCTCGCCACATTGCGCTAAGAGCTCTTTTGAGAACAAGACCCAAGCCATCCAAGAGGGATGACTCGAAACTTATCTCTTTTAAGATGCCACTTCTACAAAAACCAAATTGTCAAAGATCGTTCAGTCGAAGCTGACTGCATATCAGCCTCAGTCGCCCGCCATATAAGCGGCGGAGACACCCTTGTTGGCAAGGTGGCTCCGCCGGTCATCTGACCCACACAGAACGAATCAAAATCAATCGAAGGAGGCGATTCTATCGCAAAGACCGAATGCTGTCAAACGCTAATTTGATGTCCCCACGGGCATTTCTGGTTTCTGCACCGCCCGACGCGCTCGCGGCGACCCTTTGAAGTATAGGAATTGCGGCGGCCGGGGAATAGGGGGGCTGGGATTTAAGATTTGGGATTTCAGATTTGGATGGGAATTGGGATTGGGATTTGGACAGGAAAATTGGTGATTCAATTGGGAAAGCGTAGGTGAACGGGCACGCGGGCGCGACCAGTGGTCGCGGCTTTACAAATCCCAAATCCCAAATCCCTCACTCCAGCCCTTCCAGCCACTGGCGGATCTCGTGGTCGTATTCGCTGGCCAGATCGCCCTGGATCAACTGGCGGTGGAAGCTGGCGGCACCACCCTCTTGCAAGTCGGCGTCTTCGGCCGTGGGATAGCGGCGCATCGGATCGGGAGCAATCAGACCCCGACAGAAATTCATCAGCATCGAGTTACAGACCACCTCCTCGGGCAGAATCTGTGCGAGCCGCTGGGCGAGAAACCGTTTTTCTTCGAGCAATTCACGCAAGCTCGACGTGCGCTTGAACGGCGGCCGGCCGGCGAGCATTTCGATCAGCACGTAGCCCAGGCTGGCCAAATCGCTGCGGGGTGTGTATTCGCCGCCTTCGAGCACCTCGGGCGCCGCGTAGGCGGGCGTGCAGGTCCGCTGCGGCGGCGGATCGTGCAGTTCGAAGGCCGAACCGATGTCGACGATTTTCGCGTCGCCGGTCCTCTTAATCATGATGTTCGACGGCTTCACGTCGCCGTGAACGACCTGCTCGCG
Source organism: Planctomycetota bacterium (assembly GCA_022564995.1). Lineage (GTDB taxonomy): Bacteria > Planctomycetota > Planctomycetia > Pirellulales > JADFKK01 > JADFKK01. The sequence continues at coordinate 1,355 of JADFKK010000326.1, forward strand.
ATGCAGCGCCGCCAGCGCCGCCAGGCAGTCTCGAATGATCGCCATGGCGATGCCCGGCTTGATCCGCGGCTGCAACGGTCCGGCGGTTACGATGACGTTATTGACGTACTCCCAACGACGCGCGCTGGCCCGCTCGTGCAGCCGATCGAGCATCTTTTGGTCGAGCAATTCGCTCAAATCGTAGCCGTCGACCCACTCCATCACCATCATGCGGATACGATTCGGGTCGACAAAGTTATGCACGTCGAGCAGATTGTCCTGCTGAATCCGTGCGACGACCGATCCCACGCGGGCCACGCGCTGCATCGCCTCGTGGTAACTGATCGCGTCGGCATAGCGCTCAGGCGAAAAGACCTTAATAGCAATCGGTAGCGTAAAATTGTCGGCCCCGCGCCGCTCGCTCAGGTAGACGACGCCTTGTCCGCCGGCTCCCAACTGTCGCTGCAGGCGGAGATGCTCCGTCCAATTCGTTCGTTCGCCGTTGATCAAACTTTCGTATCGTTCGATGAGGTCTTCGGGGCCGCGGGTAGAAGGCGAGCCTTCGAGCGTTAAGGTGCGGGTTCCTTCCTGGAACATCGTCGTGTACATGGCAAAAATAACCTTGGGGTCAAAAGGAGAGCGGCCGACACCCAGGCCGCGGTTCGCATTTTATCCGCACCGATGCGCATAAGTCTAGTGAGGAAACGGGGGCGGAGCCGCCGTGTCCCCACGGCGATGAATGTTTGCGCCGCGTCCATCGCCCTGGGGACAGGGCGGCTCGGACAGGGCGGCTCGGCCTACTTTCGGATCGGAAACCCCAACTGCTTGTCAGTCAGCAGGTTAAGCAGCGGCTGGCCCGACTGATAGCGGCGCAGGTTTTCGCAGAAGAAATCGGTCATGTCGTCGATCCGCCGGGCGCTTTGACCGGCCACGTGGGGCGTGATGATGACGTTGGGCAGATCCCACAGCCGACTCGACTCGGCCAGCGGCTCGACTTCGGTCACATCCATGGCCGCCCCGCCGAGGTGTCCGCTTATGAGCGCATCGACCAGATCGTCCTCGACCACCAGCGGCCCACGGGCCATATTCACCAGCAAAGAGTCAGGCCGCATCTTCGCCAGGGCCGCCGCGTCGATCATGCCTCGGGTTTGCTCGTTCAGCGGGGCACAGAGGATCACGATGTCGACGGCTGCCAGCAGATCGTCGAGCCGATCGGCCGGCCACAGCTCCTCGACGTGTGCCGGCCGATCGACCGGAAACATGTCGGTGGCTAAAATCCGCGTCTTGAAAGTAGCTAACACCTCGGCCAATCGACGCCCCACGCCGCCCAAACCGACGATTCCGATCGTGCTGTGGTGCAGATCCCGCGTCGGCCGGCGAATGAACTCCTTGGCCTGCTGAGCCCTGAAAAACACCGGCATGCTCCGCAGCAGCCCGGTGAGCAGGGCCAGGCAGTGCTCAGTCACCTGATCGGCCAACACACCCGAGGCGCTGGTCACGATGATGTCCGATTCGATCACCGAGGGCACCAGGCAGTGGTCCATGCCGGCCGCCGAGGACTGAATCCAGCGGAGCCGGCCGCGGCGCACCACCTCGTCCCAGGGCACCGGCACCTTGGCGTGGCCACAATAGACGTCTGCCGATAGAATCTCGGCGTCGATGTGCTCCTGGCGAGCGTCGACCACCTGTGCGGTGGGTGCGACGGAGCGGATTTGCTCGACGTGACGCGGCTCGACGGGGTAACAGAGGACGATTTTCATGGGCCAATCGTAACCCGAAGCGTTAGCGAGGAAAAGCGAGGGAAATCGTGCCGTATTCTCGGCGAGCCCCGAGCGTCAGCTCGGGGGTAATACCTCTACGCGAGGCAAGCCGGAAACCGCGAGAGGACTTACCGGCGGCCTCACGGCCGCCGCTCGCCGCGATGGCCCAGATTTTTTTCGGCAGCCCCTTGCCCTTCGCCAGTGCGATTGGCCCGCGATTCATCCGGGCTATGGACGCGGGGCGTCAAACGACGATAATAGCGGTTTGCAGCCAGAATGTTCGACACCGAAGGCGGAATTACCGGCGGCCTCACGGCCGCCGCTCGCCGGGTGTCATCCAACCGCGGCGCTTCGGCGCCCTGACCGGCTCGCTGGCGAGCAGGAGGACGGCCCTGTCCACTCCAAGTATCTATAAGTTCGGTACGCTCTCGATCATCACGCTGGTCATCCTGCGGGTGTGCATCGGCTGGCATTTCCTTTACGAGGGCGTCTGGAAGTACACGAACCCGCGTTTCAGCAGCGTCGGTTTCTTGAGCCAGGCGAAGGGTCCATTCGCCAAGTTTTATCAGCGGATGATCCCTGATTTTTATGGATTCGATGAGACGCTGGCGGCCGAGGACGCGGCGGAGCCTGTCTCGCTGAGGATCTGGCGACAGCATCAGATCAGCCAAATGGAGGCCGACGTCACGCGGCTGAGCGATTATTACGAGCTAAGCGACGAAAAAATCGCGGCTGTGCAAAAGCAGCTCAGCAAGCGGTCGGACGCACTGACGGAACTGGCCGCGCAGCACAAAACGGCGATTGAAAAATACTTTCCGGAGAAAAAGAAACTCCGCGGCGAACTGAAGACAGCTCAAGCGGAAGAAAAGACCGGCGACATCAAGCGACTGAACAGCGATCTGGATGATCTGGAATCGGCCGCGAAAACCTGGCGGGGCGAAGCCGCAAAGATCCGCCAGGCGCTGGCCAAGGAATTGTCTGCGGCGACGAAGGCAGCCGCCGCCCGCCGTGGCAAGGCCCCGTCGGCCGCCCCGTACGACGCCTGGGCACACAATATCATCGTGGCTTGGGACGATTACGGCGATAAGGCCATCGAGCACTACGGTTACAGCGACGAGAAGCAGACGAAGGCTCGGCAGATCGTCAGCGACCACAAGGCGGCGTTGTGGGATTTTTTGGCCGAAAATCGCGGGGACATCGACGACTATCGCAAGGATCTCGCCCTCCTTCGCCGCGACGTGGCCGAGCGGGGAGACGCCACGTTTCAGAGGCAGCGAAATCTCGACAAGAAGAACGAGTTGAACGGCTCGGCTGTGGGCTGGAGGGGCTGGGTCCGCAAGCAGGAAACGAATCTCGGCCGGCAACTTTGGACGTTGGGCGACAGCGAACAGCGAGACAAGGGCCAACTTGCCAAGGAAAAAAGCGATCTTGAAGTGTTCGACAAGGTGCTGATCTACAGCCTAATCGCCATCGGCGGCTGTCTGATGATCGGATTGCTGACACGGCTGGCCTCGCTCGGTGGGGCGTTTTTCCTGCTTAGCGTGGTGCTGGCGACGCCGGCGCTGCCGGGCATTTTTCCGCCCGATCCCGGCCCCGGACATAGCCTAATCGTCACCAAGGAAATGATCGAAATGTTCGCTCTGCTGTTTCTCGTCACCGTGCCCGCGGGACGCTGGGCCGGAGTCGATTTCTTCATCCACAGTTGTATCACCGGGCGATGTTGCTCGTCGAAGAAGTTGTAAGGAAAATACCTCGTCGTTAAACGAAGAGAGAATTCGCTTTCAGGTCCGAATTTGCGGGAACCCCATCATGAATCTCAATCCGACGCCAGAAGAAAAAGCCATTGGCAAAGACAACTTTCACGCCGCCGTGGGCAGCAAGCTCACCCGCCGCGATTTTCTCCAAGCCAGCATCGCCGCCGGCACCGTTTCCGGCGTGGGATTGGGCGCCATGTACTTTGGCTACGAGAAGATCAAGGGCGATCCGGTGCGGGTCGGACTGATCGGCACGGGCGACGAGGGCGGAATCCTGGTTGGCGCCCACAATCCCGATTACCTGCGAATCATCGCCATCGCCGACATTCGTCCCAGCAACATCGAGCGCATCTTTCACGGCGATCCTAGAGCCCGCGCCGCGCGGCCGGGCTTGCTGGCCAGATATCCCGAATGGTCCACCGAAGATCAGGCCCGCAAGGACGTCGAGGTTTACGACAAAGACTATCACGGATTGCTCGCCAATTCCGACGTCGAGGCGGTGATTATCGCGGTGCCACTGCACTTGCACGCCAAGATCGCCATCGAGGCAATGCGGGCGGGCAAGCACGTGTTGACCGAAAAGCTGATGGCCCACAGCGTCACTCAGTGCAAAGAGATGGCCCGCGTGGCCAAGGAGACCGAGAAGATTTTGGCAACCGGGCATCAGCGGCATTACAGCGTGCTGTACGACAACGCGATGGAAATTATTCGCCGCGGTCTGATCGGCGACATTCACCACATCCGTGCCCAGTGGCACCGCAATGGCGATCGCTGGATCGTGGAAATGCCGAAAGACGGCAAGAAGCTGGTGAAGAAGTGGAAAAAGGAACTCAAGAAGACCGACCTTCCGGCCAAGCGCCGTGCGGCGGTCGAAAAGGTTCTTAAGACTAAGGGACCTTACTTCGAGATGTTGGCCAAAGATGTGGACGTCAATGCGGCCGGCTACGGATATCAGGAGCACAAGCTCGACAAGTACGGCAATCCGACTGACGAGCCGGGCAAGGAGGGTCATCACTGCACGCCGATGGAAGAATTGATCCGCTGGCGTCTGTGGAGCCGCACCGGCGGCGGACTGATGGCCGAGCTGGGCAGCCACCAGTTGGACGCCGCCAGCCTGTTCATCAAGGCGATGAGCGAGGACGGCAAGGAAGTTCACCCGCTGTCGGTCTCGGCGGTTGGTGGTCGGCACGTTTCGCCGGCCAACCGGGATATCGCCGATCACGTCTATTGCTCGTTTGAATTCCCCAACCCCAAGCACCGCGACGACCCGAACAAGAAGATCATCGTCAGCTACTCGGCCATGGATCACAACGGCTTCGGCGGCTACGGCGAAGTGGTGATGGGCACCAAGGGCACGCTGATTCTGGTCAACGAGAAAGATTACATGCTGTTCAAGGGCTCCTCGGCCACGCAGGTGGGAGTCAAAAGCAGCAAGGACAAGATCGCGCTCGATTCCTACGAATCGACCGCCGACGTGGCCGTGGGCCAGAAGGCCCTGGCCGGCGAAATCAGCCGCGGATATACCGAGGAGATGGAGCATTGGGCTTGGTGTATCCGCAGCGGTGATCCGGACAATCAGCCCCGCTGCAATCCGGAAGTGGCGCTGGCCGACGCAGCGATCGTGCTGACCGCGAACATCGCCATCAGCCAGCAACAGCGCATCGAATTCAAGCCCGAGTGGTTCGACATCGAGAACGACGCCACGCCGGAAGTGGAATACAAGATCGCGGGCTCCCGTTCGCCGGATAAAGATCCGAAGTTGTCGAATTACCCTAAGAGCGTGCCGGGGTAAAAACAATTCGGAATTCGGAAGGGGGAATTCGGGATATCAGAGCGCGGCGCGACCACTGGTCGCGGCTTTACAAGAAGGAATCTTCTCGTGGAAAAATGGTCCCTGGGGGTGTTTGCCAGTATCGATGCCGGGCTGGGCGTGAACTTGGACGTGGCGCATGAGTTGGGGGTGCCGACGATTCAGTTGCATGCGCCGAAGAAGGAGACCCGCACGCAGGAAAACGCCGACAAGTTTCTCGCCCGGCTGGCCGACTTGGGCATTACGATCACGGCCGTCTTCGGCGGGTTCGAGGGCGAAAGCTACGCCGACATTCCGACCACGGCCCGCACCGTCGGGCTGGTGCCGCCGGAGACCCGCGCCGCCCGCACGACGGAGATGAAGGAGATCGCCGACTTTGCCCGGATGCTCGGCGTCGACGTCGCGGCGCTGCATTTGGGCTTCGTGCCGCACGACAAGGACGATCCGCTGTACAAGGCGGCGGTCGACGTGACCCGCGACGTGTGCGATCACTGCGCCGACAACGATCAGGCGTTGCACTTGGAGACGGGGCAAGAGACGGGCGAGGCCCTGCTGGAGTTCATCGGCGACGTCGAGCGCGACAATCTGTTCATCAACTTCGACCCGGCCAACATGATCCTCTACGGATCGGGCGAACCGATTGAGGCCTTGAAACTGGTCGGCCGTTATGTCCGCAGCGTGCATTGCAAAGACGGCACCTGGGCCGAGAAGCCGGGCGAAGAGTGGGGCGCCGAGGTTGCGCTCGGCGAGGGCGACGTCGGCATGGAAGCGTATCTTCGCACGCTGGAGGAGATCGGCTACACCGGCCCGCTCACCATCGAACGAGAAATCGCCCAAGACCCCGAGCGGCAGAAAGCCGAGATCGGCGGAGCGCTCAAGCTGCTGGGCGAGTTGAAAGCGAAGCTGTCGTAGCCGTGGCACCGGCGTCCCGCCGGTGTATCACAGGCGAGACGCCTGTGCCACGAACGGGCATTATTTCTGCTCCATCAGCGGACGCAGCAGCACGACGATGACATAGGCCGCGGCGGCGAGCATCACGATGCGAACCTTGCCTTGCATGAGCAACACGATCAGAATCGGAACCGCCGCCGCCTTGGGAAGCCAGTGCGGAATTTTCTCGAGCAGCGGCAGCGCCGCCCACAGCGCCCCCATCACCAGCCCGACACGCACGAAGGCAGAAAGCCACATATCCTTGCTCAGCGCCGACGGCTCCCCCATCCCAAGCACCACCGCGCGCGTGACCGCGCCGACGATCAACACCAGCGCGATGACGCCAACAGTCGGACGGTGAATGGTGTGCGGTTGGCCCATGGCGGGGAGAATCAAAGAATTGTCAATGCGATTGCCCGCGAATCAGGCGAATGGACGCGAATCGTGTGGCGTTAAGCTCTGTAGCATAGCTGCTTCAACGCCATGCGGAAACCGTTACAATACGCGCGTCGAACATTCCGACATTCGCGCCCGTTCGCGTGATTCGCCGGCCATCCTTTTATCGTTGCGGGCCCTTACCGTTTGACGGACTGTGCGAATCCTCGACAATGATGGGAATCAACGGGCGATCCCCTTCCTTTCCTTTGCGATCTTTGTGACCTTCTGTTCATCTAAGAAGAAACCGGAAAAAGGTTTGAACAGAAGGCCGGGAAGGTCGCAAAGGACTGAGAGATCGGTCTCACGCTGGCTGCTGTTGTCGTGAGCGTCGAGATTCGAGGACGAGTAGGAGTAGGAGTACGAGGACGATTATTTTGCCAGAACCGATTCCTAGGAGAAGCTAGATGTCCGTTGCCCACACCAGCCGTTTGCGGATCGAGAAACATGCCGGGCCGCACCGCACGGCTCATATTGAGAATTTTCCCGAGCCGATCCATTTCGGTATCCACGGCGGGATCAAACACTTTTATCAAGAAAAATACGGGCGGGAGATTACGGGGCCGGAATATCCGGCGACGCTCGATTACATGATTGCCGGGGTGGCCGGCTGACTGCTGGGCACCCTGGCAGCCGCGCTGGAAGTGCGGGACATCAACACGGTCGACAACCTGACGGCCGACGTCGAGGGCGACATCGCCGAGGTGGACGGCGTGTTGCGGATCACCACGATCCGTATCCATTACCGGCTCGAGATCCCCGAGGGCAGCCGAGACAAGCTCGATCGGGCTCTGGCGAGCTACGCCGACAAATGCCCCGCCTACCAGAGCGTGCGCGGCTGCATCGATTGCTCCTGGGAAGTCACCGCGGATAGTCGTTGATCGCTCCGCGATCGAAACGTTTCGTTCGCGGAGCGAACAACGACTATCCCTTCGCGCCCGATGAGAAACACACATGTGGCAATGGGTCTTACGAAACTGGCTAAGAAAACAAGCCGCCGAGCGCGTCGCCGAAGCGGTCCGCCAGAGAGCGGGCGCCGAGCGGAACCAAGCCGCCGGCGCAGATTCTGACGCGGATTCTGACAACAACGCCATGCGGCCTTGCCAGATCGGGCTGGTCTTCGCCCTGGGCATCGAAGCCGGCCCGCTGGTTGATCTAATGGACGAAGTGGTCACCATCCACGGCCACAAGTTCACGGCCCGCGAGGGAATGCTCGACGGTCGGCGGTTGGTCGTCATGCAAGCCGGCCCCGGGCGCGAGTCGGCCGCCCGCTGCACCGAAGCGCTCATCGACGGCCACCAGCCGCAGTGGATCATCTCGGCCGGGCTGGCTGGCGGGCTCGACGCACGGCTCGCTCGTAACGACATCCTCATGGCCAACCAGCTAACCGACGCAGCCGGCACGAGCCTGAGCGTCGATTTTAAGATCGCCCCCGACGTGCTCGCCGCCACGCCGCATTTGCACATCGGCCGGCTGCTTACGGTCGATCACATCGTGCATCGTCCGGAAGAAAAAAAGGCTCTCGGCGAGCAGCACGACGCCTTGGCGGTCGACATGGAGAGCATCGCCGTGGCCGAAGTTTGTCACAGTCGCAAAGTCCGCTTTCTCTCCGTCCGCGCCATCAGCGACGGCGTCAGTGACCGATTGCCCAAAGAGGTCGAGCGCCTGATGAACCAACCGACGCTGGCCGGCAAGCTCGGCGCCGCGACCGGCGCCATCTTCCGCCGCCCGTCGAGCGTCAAAGACATGCTCGCCCTAAAAGAAACCGCCCTGATCGCCGCCGACCGGCTGGCCAAGTTTCTCACCGGCGTGATCGGGCAGTTAGTGGACGAAGAGTAAGGCAGGCGCCGAGCAGCCATTACCTGCGACGACGAACGAATGCCGACGTGTGCCTGACCACCGCACTAACCTCAGCCGTTTCCCGAACCGTCGGTGATTGTGTCGTTGCCATCCAGAGCGTCGATGATGATCGCCAGGAATTCGCCGACCTGGCCGCCGTCGAGCGACTCGAATGTCGTGGCGGCGATCTGTTTTGGGAATCGGGCGGACGTCACAAGAATTGCGTTTAGCCGGGACGGACGTCTGCTGGCCACCGCCGGAGACGACGGTGTCGTACGAGTTCGAGAAGTCGCCTCGGGAAAAGAGGTCATCGCGATCGATCACGATTTTCCGGCACGGGCGATCGCGTT
>JADFKK010000037.1 GCA_022564995.1 Planctomycetota bacterium
GGTGCTCAAAGGCGGACATCTTGATTTGCTCCACGTGAGTTTTTCGAGTATAAAAGTGGAACAAAAATGCCTCGATTCACCAACCCCATTCTTGCGGGGCAACCCCAAATTTTGAACAGCCCAGGCTTGCGCCCCAGGCTATTCGATGCCGCCGCTCCGCGGCTGATTTACGCAACTTCAAAACTTACGGGTCGGGCTAGGATTTCCCCAGCCAACGACCTACGTCGAAAGCTGCTTTCGCACTTTCAATAGCAGCTTTTGCGTGGCTCGGATGCCGTCGATTTCGGAGAGTCGGCCGCCGGAGAATTCGATGCCGACGTAGCCGTGGTAGCCGGCGTCGACGACGATCTTCATCATTTTGGCGTAGTCGGTGCTTTTTTCGTTGCCGGCCTCGTCGAAATCGTTGCTCTTGGCACTGACGGCCTTGGCGTAGGGCATTAGCTCGCGGACGCCCTTGTAGCGGTCGTAGCCGCCAAAATTCCCAAAATCAGGCAAGGTTCCACAGTTCTTCAGATCAACCCGCTTCATCACCTCCGCCAGCCAAGCCCCGTTGGATGACAGCCCGCCGTGGTTTTCGACAATGACGTTGATTTCATGGCCGGCAGCGAACTGGGACAGCTTCCTCAAGCCCGAGGTCGCCAGCTTGAGTTGTTCGTCGTAGCTGCCGCGGCTGCGGGCGTTGACGCGAATCGAATGACAGCCGAGAAACTTGGCCGCCTCGACCCATTTCTTGTGCCGGTCGACCGCCTCGTTCAGTTTCGCTGCCGATGGATCGCCCAGATTTCCCTCGCTGTCGATCATGATCAGCAGGCTCTTGACGCCGGCGTCGTCCGAGCGTTTCTTCAATTCGGCCAGATACTTCTTATCTTGGGCCTTGTCGGCATACGGTCGATTCCAGTGCTCGACGGCATCGATGCCGAATTCTTTCTTGGTAAGCGGGGCAAGATCGAGATAATCGAGCTTCTCAGCGGCGAGTGTTCGATGTAGTGAATAGGCCGCCAGCGAGATTTTGTACAGCGGCTGCTTCTTGTCCTTGGCCTGGGCGTCTGCCAAGTTTGCCCCCAATAACCCAATCGCCGCCCCAGAAGCGGTGAAACGAACGAATCGGCGGCGCGTGATTGGTTGGGTCATGGCTCAATTCTCCTGGCAAGGAAGGGGCGGGCGTTTCGGATGATTGCGTTCGGCTGGAGGGGACAGTATAAGGTCTGCGGTTGACGACAGCAAATTGCTGGGGACTGGAGGCTGGGGACTGGAGGCTGGGGACTGGGAATCAATGATTGATGAACGGCGTCTGAGTACTACTGAGTACTGAGTACTGAGTACTGGGTACTGGGTACGGAGACGCAATTCACAGCTAACCGCCATCTGCTAACAGCTCACCACCAACCAACAGGAGACTTTCCGTGGCACCTCGAATCGACTGGTATTACCACCGTGGTGGCTGAACGAGCTGCAAGCGAGCGCAAGGGTTCCTTGCCGAGGCTGATGTGATAATTGTCGAGCAGATCGATGCCCGAAAAGAGCGGATCGCAAAGGACGCGGCCCTCAAACTCGCCCGATCGACCGATCATCTGTGGGTCGCCAGGGGCAAGAAGGTGGTCTATCTGAACCTAAAAAAAGATAAGCCAAGTGACGCGGAGTTGGCCAAGCTGTTGATGGGGCCGAGCGGAAATCTTCGCGCGCCGACGATCCGCCGGGGAAAGAGGCTGTTTGTGGGGTTTAATGAAGAGGCGTATGAGGAGCATTTACTGGGGTAGCTGCTGCGGAAACAGGATACAGAAGGGGCGGAGCCGCCGTGTCCCCACGGCGATGCAGGTCGGCCGCGTAATGTACATCGCCCTGGGGACAGGGCGGCTCTGAAATCCCCGGATCATATTCACCTAACCTTGTGTTTCCAAAGCACTTAGGTCATTGACAATGGTGTCGGTTTTAGGTAGACTGGAATAGTGGCAGCAGGAAGCCGCGAACTAATCTCTTGGGACGATCGTCCAACAAGGGGCCGAACGGATGCACGCTCCCCAAATGCAGCTTTTCAGCGGTATTCCACCGTGCCGGGGCAGTCTTGCGCCGGGGCAAACAACGCGGTGGGTTGAATCATGAGCAACCGGGACTCGACTTCTCGACGAGGGGACGATCCGCGCTTCGCGCGGGCGGCCGACGGTTCGTCGTTGCAGTCTGGAGAAAGGGCGCAGCCTGGAGAAAGGGCGCGGCCTGGCGACACGGCTCCGCCCGGGCCGATCTTGCCGTCTGACGAGATGCCGACGGTCATTTCCAGCGACATTCCTGTCGCGCCGTCCATCTTCGATCGCGCCATCCATCCACGGGAGTTGGGCCGGCTGCTCGAGGGCGAGCGGCTAGGCTACTTCGAGTTGGAAAAGTTTGTCGGCGGCGGCGGCATGGGGGCCGTGTTTCAAGCGACCGACACGATGCTCGGCCGCACGGTCGCGGTCAAGGTGCTTTCGCACGACCAGGCCTCCGAAGAAGACACGCTGCTGCGATTTAAGAACGAAGCCCAGTCGGCCGCCCGGCTCGATCACGAAAATATCGCCCGCGTCTACTACGTCGGCGAAGACCGAGGCTTGAACTACATCGTCTTCGAGTTCATCGAGGGCGAGAACATTCGCGATCTGGTCGATCGACGTGGCGGGTTACCGCTTGGCGAGGCGATCAGTTACACCTTGCAAATCGCCGAGGCCCTCGACCACGCCTGCCAACGAGACGTCGTGCATCGCGACATCAAGCCGTCGAACGTGTTGATCACCGCCGAGGGTCATGCCAAGTTGGTCGACATGGGCCTGGCCCGGCTGCATCAGGTGGAACACTCTGGCGACGACCTGACCGCCAGCGGCGTTACGCTGGGCACGTTCGATTACATTTCGCCCGAGCAAGCCCGCGACCCGCGCACGGCCGACGTCCGCAGCGACCTGTATTCGCTGGGCTGCACGCTGTACTTCATGCTGACCGGCAAGCCGCCATTCCCCGACGGGACGGTCTTGCAGAAACTGTTGCAACACCAGGGCGACGAGCCGCCCGACCCACGCGAGGTGCGGTCCGATCTGCCGCAGGAAATGACCCGGCTGCTCAGCAAGATGTTGTTCAAGAGCCCCGAGGCACGCTATCAACAGCCGAGCGAACTGATTGCCGATCTGCTGCTGTTGGCCGACCGATTGGGCATTCGTCACGTCGTGAAGCCGGGCAAGGTGTGGGTCGCCGAGCCGCGGTCTCGTTGGGCGATGTTGCGGCAACACGCGCCGTGGATGGTGCCGGTGGCGACGCTGCTGGCGGTGGTGCTGCTGATGGACTACCTCGGCTCGCCGTCTCCTTTGGCGTCGACGCCCATGGACGACATGCCGGTGGTTCGCGAGCAGAGCGACGAGGGCACAGACCTCGCGCCGACGAGGCCGAAGGACACCGCGCCGCCCGAAGATTCATCGAACGGAAAAGTGCCCACCGGCGATCGTGCAGATCCTACGCCGCCGGACAAAGATCCGCTGCCAACGACAACACCTTTGCCGCCGGACGACGCCTCGGATGTTCCGCCAGAGAGTGTGGCGTCGTCGATCGGTACGCTGCGCGAATCAATCACGCCATCGAAGGCCCCCGGCACGTCGCTTGATGTGTCGGACGACGGCGGCACGTCGGCTGAATTGGATGTGGCGGCGGCGGATGCGGCAGCGCTCGCCGAAACCGAAAACACGGCGGCGGTTGACCTGTCTGACGGCGTGCCGTCCGCGGTTGTGCCGGGGCAGCGCACGCTTATCGTCGACGGCAGCGGAGGCCCCAGTGGTCGTTACGCCACGCTTGGCGCCGCCATCAACGAGGCGAAATCCGGAGACACGATCGAGCTGCACTACGACCGTCCCAATAAAGTGGAGCAGCCGATCGTCTTCGACGAAAAAGAACTAACGATTCGCGCCGGCATCGACCGTCAGCGCGACAGCAAGCCCTTCCAGCCCGTGATTCTGTTTCGGCCGACGCAAGACGACGACGTCACGCACAAACGCCTGGCGATGATCACGCTTCGCGGCGGAGATGTCACGTTCGAGGGAATTCACGTTCAAATGGATCTTGCCAAGAATGTTACTGCCGACTATTGGTCGATGTTTGAAATCCACGGGACCACACACCTCCAGCTCTCTGGCTGTTCACTTACGATCCGCAACACACAAGACACGGCACAATACCACAAGAAAGTTTCGTTCATTGACGTGCGAGAATCTCCGAACGGCGAGAGCATGACGCCGGACGGTATGGATATGAGCAAACGGCCCGTGACGATTGACCTGGCTCGCTGCGTCGTTCGTGGGGAAGCCGTGTTTCTTTCTGCGCCCGAGCTACAGCCGTTGAATTTGACGTGGATTCAGGGACTGCTGGCGACGACCGAGCAGTTGCTCGTCGCCGGGTCGGGGTCGACCCAAGGCGAGTCGAGGGCGGGCATTCAGATTGATCTCCAACACGTTACGGCACTAACGCAAGAGGGCGTTTTTCATTCGACGAACAAACGTGATGCGCCGTACCAGCTTGTTTCCGAATTTTTCGCCTCGCACTGCATCTTTATCGGCGACAAAACTAATCCGCCCCATCTGATCAAACAATCGGGTGTTGGACTCGCAGCGTCACCCGACGACCTAGGCGAAGGTCCGTCGGCCGACAAGGGCGCCATCCGCAACTTCACGATGCGCGTGATATGGTCTCGTGAGCAAAGCAAGAACATTTTTCAGGATTTCGATTTTATCTCCTTCTGGTCCATTCACAGCGGCGATGAGGAATTGGACCGCCGCACATTCATTCGCTGGGGAGAGGATCATCTGCCCATGATCTCGGTCCGCCCGCCCACCTCAATTTGGAAATCTACGCCGCCCGACAGCCTGGTCGTTCATTTGCTGACCGCAGCGGATTTTCTCATCGACGAGAAAATCAAGGGCAATCCGGCATTCGTTCCGGGCAAGGAGAGACAGTGCGGCTTCTTCCCGTCCGAGCTGCCGCAGTTGCCACCGATCGTGACGCTTGACGACGTCGAGGCGACCCGCCCCGATCAGTCGCCCGCCGGCGATGAGGCGGCGCCGAAACCCTCGAATTCGACCTCGGGCGACTGACCTGTGGAATTCTCTTTCTTGCCAGGGCACACCATCTGTTGCCGCGGCGCGGCGGGGCGTACAATGACGGTTTTTATTCGCGACGAATGTCGTGCGCCCGCGAATTCATGCTCCGCGTCGAGGTAACAAACATGCTTAACCGCTTCGGGTTAATGGTTTCGCTGGTTTTGTTGACTCCGTTTTTGTCTGGCTGTTGCTGCGGCGGCCTTGAAAGCGCTCATCAGCAAAGCACGCTCATCTACGGTCGCGGCGGCGAGGCCGAATTGCTCGATCCGATCCACACGGACAACGGCGAGGCGGTCAAGGTGATGGTCAACATCTTCGACACGCTCGTTACCTACAACGCCCGAACGATGCAACTCGTGCCATCGCTGGCGACGCAGTGGAGCCACAGCGACGATCAGTTGATCTGGACCTTCAAGCTTCGCGAGGGCGTGCTGTTTCACGACGGCACGCAGTTCGACGCGGACGCCGTGGTGTTCAGCTTTCGTCGGCTGACCGAGAAAGACTTCCATTGGATCAACTCGCAGGTGCCGATGGAGCCCAACTACGACGCGATCGAATCGATCACCGCCATAGACTCGCACACCGTCGAGTTCAAACTCAGCCGGCCCAGCGCGGTGTTTCTGGAGAATCTGGCGATGTACTCAGCGGGCATCGTCAGTCCCACGGCGCATCAGGATCGCGGCAAAAAGTTTCTCATCTGGCCGTGCGGCACCGGGCCGTTTATGTTGGCCAGGCAAGCAGACTGGATCCTCGATCAGGAACTTGTGCTAACCGCCTTCGACGACCACTGGCGCGGCCGGCCCGCCATCGATCGATTGATCTTCGTCCCCGTGTCTGAGAGCAGCAAGCGCGTCGAACAGATCCGCCGCGGCGAGATACACATTGCCGATAACCTGCCGCCCGACGAGATCAACCGCCTGGCCGATGTCCCCGGCTGTACCGTGCAGATGCAACGTGGGCAGAACGTGGCCTACCTGACCATGCAAGCGGAGCACAAGCCGCTGGACAACGTCAAGGTTCGCCGAGCCATCGCCCACGCGATCGACAAACAGGGGCTGATCCGCGTGGCCTACTCCGGCAGCGGCCGGCCAGCGACCAACATCGTTCCGCCGACCATCTGGGGCGCGGCCGGCGACATCGTCGATCGCGATTACAACATTGAAAAGGCCAAAGATTTGCTCAAACAGGCTGAGGCGGAAGACGGCGTCGAATTGCCGATCACCTTGAGCCTCTACGTCATGCAGCGCGAGCGACCGTACATGCCGCAGCCGCGACAGACGGCCAAGTACATCAAGGACCAATTGCAACAGATCGGCATCAACGTCACCATCGACCAGAAGGAAAACTCGCAGCATTTTCAGCGGCTATCGGCGGGCAAGCACGACCTGGGGCTGATCGGCTGGAGCAGCGACATCAACGATCCCGATAATTTTCTCTACAACCTGATGCACTCGGATAACATCAACTCGTTGGGCGGCAACAACCTAAGCCGCTATCGTAACGACGAATTCGACAAGTTGGTCTTCGCCGCCAAAGGTGAATTGGATCGCGAAAAGCGCAAGCAAATGTACCTGCAGGCCCAGCGGATCATGTTCGACGACGTGCCCACGTTGCCGCTGGTGCATACCGACGTGCGGGTCGTGTTGCGCGATAACGTCAAAGGATACAAGGTTCACCCCACGTCGATGGTCCGGCTGCGGTTGGCGTATTTTGAGAAGGAAGAGGAAAGTGCGAATGACGAATGACGAATGTCGAATGTCGAAAGAAGCCCGAAATCCGAATGTCGACACTATTCCGACGATAAACCGTACATGGAATTGGTACGTCGAATCCATTCGGGCTTGAGATTTCGTCATTCCTTCGACATTCGACATTCGACATTGGTCATTTCCGAGTTGACGTTACGACCCCCGAACGGCGCCGTCTCCCCAAGGAACTCCCCGCGTGATTCGCTTTCTCTTCGGCCGACTCGCTCAAGCCCTAGCCACCACGCTCGTGGCCATCGTGGTCGTGTTCATCGCGATTCGCACGTTGCCGACCAATCCGGTGTTGGCTCGGGCCGGCCGCCATGCGGTGCCGGAGCAGATCCAGGCAGAGATGGCCAGGCAGGGCTGGGACCGGCCGTTGCTGGTGCAGGCCGGCGACTTTCTGCAACAGCTCATCCTCCACGGCGAATTGGGCGATTCGTTTTTCATTCCGGCCGAAAGCGTCGGTGAGGGGCTCTGGCGAACCTTTCCCGCGACGATTGAACTCGCCTTGGCCGCGCTCCTGCTGGCCATCCCCATCGGCGTGATGGTCGGCATCGCCGCCGCTGTCTGGCGCAATCGCCCGCCCGATTATCTTTGCATGACCGGCTCGTTGTTGGGGGTCAGCGTGCCGGTGTTCTTTTTGGGCATCTGTCTGATTATGGTCTTTACCCATTTGCCCACGGGCCGGCGGATGCCGTTCGGTGTGAACTACACCTCGCACACCGGCTTCATCGTGATCGAGAGCATCTTCGAGGGCCGCCTGAACGTCACGGCTGCCGCATTGTGTCACCTCTATCTTCCCGCCCTGGCGCTGAGTTCGATTCCGATGGCCGTCATCGCTCGCATCACCCGCAGCAGCATGTTGGAGGTGCTCTCGGCCGATTACGTCCGCACGGCGCGGGCCAAGGGCGCTTCGCTGTGGCGTGTGGTGATGCGTCACGCGCTGCCGAATGCTTCGATTCCCGTGGCCAACATCGCCGGCTTGCAGATCGGCTTCCTGTTGGGCGGGGCCGTATTGACCGAAACGGTCTTCGACTGGCCGGGCCTGGGACGTCACTTGGTCACGGCCGTGCAGAAGAGCGATTACAATGTCGTGCAAGGCTGCACGCTGCTAATCGCGGTGCTGTTTGTCTCGATCAATCTGATGCTCGACGTCGTCTATGTTTGGCTCGATCCGCGCGTCGGCGGTGTCTCGGAGGACGGACAGTGAACGAGGCACCCAGTCACTCTCGCGCTTGGCGACGATTCCGCCGCAGTCGATCCGCCTGGATCGGCGCGTCGCTGGTCGGTCTGTTCGTCTTCGCGGCGATTGCCGCCGAATTCGTCGCACCCTACGCACCCCAAGGAGCGGAGGGTCGCAGCGGCGCGGCGCTCGCCCGCCCCTCGGCCGATCACTGGCTCGGCACCGATCTGGACGAGTATGATGTCTTCAGCCGCATGGTCCACGGCTCGCGGCTTTCGCTGTTGGCCGGCATCGTCTCGGTCAGCATCGCCATCGCCATCGGCGGACCCGCCGGAGCGGTCGCCGGTTACTTCGGCGGCTGGACCGACACGCTGGTGATGCGGGCCATCGACGTCTTGCTGACCTTCCCCGGAATCCTGGTGGCGATGCTGGTCGTCGTGAGCATCGGCCCGAGCTGGGAAGGGGTCATGCTGGCCGTCGGGCTGATCAACATTCCCGTCTTCTGCCGGCAAGTTCGGGCGACCGTGCTCACCGTGCGGAATCTGGAATACGTCGACGCCGCCCGGGCCGTCGGCGCCTCGACGCCGTACATTCTTACCCGCGTGATTTTTCCTTCGCTGATCAACCCGATCGTCGTGCTGGGCACGCTGGGCCTCGGCACGGCGATCTTGGAAGTGGCCGGCCTCAGCTTCCTCGGCGTGGCCGGCGAGATGGACGCCGCCGAATGGGGCAGCATGTTGTCCGAGGCCAAGGATCATCTCAGCACCACCATCTGGCCCGCCGTGGCCCCCGGCGTCGCCATCTCGCTGACCGTCGTCGGCTTCAACCTGCTCGGCGACGGGCTGCGCGACGCGCTCGATCCACATTTGGAAGGAAAGTAGGGCCTCGTGGGTGGCACGGACAATCGCCCCGCGATTGTCCGTGTGCCGCAGGCACAAGAGGACCGAGTGCGATGTCGCCTCGTCTCGCGGTCCGAACATGGCCTCCGACGCCTTCTCGGACATTCTTGTCGCTGTGCGAAGCGAGACAACAAATTGCACTCACCCTCGTACTCGTACTCCTCCTCGTACTCGTACTCGAAATTTGGCTCGCAGCCGTCCACGCCGGCATTCGAGTACGAGTACGAGGAGGAGTACGAGTACAACTGCAAAATGGTCGCCGGCACCACGTCATGTCGGACCGGGGTGTCGAACTCAGGTGGCGAGTCAACGTCTTCTCTGATCCTCTTGTCGCTGCGCGACCCGGACAACAAGTTGTCCGAGCTACCCTCGCCGGGGATCACTCGGCCGTGATGGTGTGATATTGATTCACCGTCGGCGATTCAATTCTTCGCACGGTGCCATCCACCCAGCGAACTTCGATCGAGTCGACTTGCTTGGCCTTGCCGAGGCCGAAGTGTATCGTGCTGGCGTGCTGCGCCGAGATCGTCTCGCCGGTAACGATGCGGCCAATGTGGGTGCGGCCGGGGGTGTGAACGGTGATTTTTGCCCCCAGCGGCGAACGCTTCGGACCTTCCTTCGGCCATCGCCGTCTTTGGTGTGTCATTTTCGGCAACTCGCCCACTTCTTAGACCTCGCCGCTCATTCGCCCATATTCTTAAGCCGCGACAGTAATTTCTCGTCGATCTTGCTCTTCACCGTGCGGCGATCGAGCTTCAGTCGCCGGGCGGCCTGTTCGTAGCTGCCGGTTTGAGCGTAGAGGTGGGTGCAGTAGCAGCGGAGCAGTTCGTCGGCGGTGAGCGTGCCTGCCCGAAATTGGCTGGTGATCTCGTCGTGCGGATCGTCGGTCGTTGCGACATCGGCCGGGCGATACTCGCCGCGGATCATGACGTTGCGGACGCACTGTTCCAACTCGCGGATGTTGCCCGGCCAGGGGTAGTCGCGGGCCAAACTCCGCTCGATCCATTGCTCCGCTTCCGTGGCCAGCGCCTCGGCCTCGTCGCGATGAATGCGGCGGGCGATGAACAAAATCAGATTGCCCAGATCGTCCGGTGCGTCGACCAACTGCTCGCGCAGCGACGGGGTGTGGATCACGTCGGCGCACAGCCGATAATAAAAATCCTCGCGAAACTCCCCGTCGCGCATCGCCGCCGCCAAGTCGCGATTCGTGGCGGCGATGATCTTTCCGTTAAACTCTCGGTCGGTCGTCTCGCCCAGTCGCTGAAATCGCCGGCTTTGCAACACCCGCAGCAGCTTCACCTGGATCGTCGGATCCAACTCGCCGATCTCGTCGAGAAACACGGTTCCCAGCGGCGGGCAGACATCGAGCCAGCCCTGCCGATCATCGACCGCGCCGGTGAACGATCCTTTGCGGTGACCGAACAATTCCGACTCGATTAGCGTCGGCGAAAGGGCCGACAGATTCACCGCGTGAAAACTCTCCGCGTAGTTTTCGGTAAAGCAGCCGCTGGCCGGATCGAAGGGAATGTAACGCGCCAACCCGATCGAACGGGCGACCAGTTCCTTGCCGGTGCCCGAGGGGCCGATCACCAACGTGGTCACGTCACCCATCGTCTCGTACAGCGATCGGCGGTAACGGCGCATGTCGCGGGTGAAGATCGACTGCCACACGGCGGCCCGCAATCGCGCGGCCGGCATCGAGCCGCCGACGATGTGGCTGTAAGTTTCTTCAAACGCCCGGCGGAGTTGGAACAAACAGGCCAACACGTGCGCCGGCTCGTGACTGCTGGGAAAGCTGACCCCAGGGATGTTCAGATAGCCGGCGAACCGGTCGGAGAAGTTTTCCCACGCCTCGAAGCGGACGGCCCGCGGTTTTTTCGCGCCGGCGTCGAGCAGACGATTGAGCGGTTTGCGAAATTGTTCGTACAGGGCGTACAGGACGACGTCTTCGTAGAGCACCAAATCGTTTTGGCCGGCTGCGGGTTTCTTCCCAGCGGCCAACTTTTTTCGCAGCCGTTCGGCCACCTCAATGGCCCGCTCGGCGAGCCGCTCGACGTTGACTCCCTCGGCCGGCAAATCGCTGCGCAGGCTCCAGACGTCCGCCGCCGCCTTGAATTGCCCGCCGAGCGCCCGGCGTTCCCATTCGATCCGCTCCGGCAGAAACGGATTGCAATACGCCAGGCCGGACAGAGCTTCGAGAAACGGTCGGTCGGATGCGGAGATGAAGGACATAGTTTAGGGAAATCCGAAATCCGAAGCACGAAATCCGAAACAAATCAAAAATCCGAATGTCAAAAACGTCGGGCGTTTGAGAGTTTTCTTGACATTCGTGCTTTGAATTTGTTTCGGATTTCGGATGGAAAAACTGCGTCACCTTTTTCTCGGCTCGTCCAAAACTTCGTGGGCGAATCGACGGCCTGTTCGTATATTCCCAGTCCGGTTGATGGACCGTTCGGAGCACGGCAGAACGAAGGTTTCCCCGGAGATTCGGGCGTAAAAACGAGATCGCCAGTACCGGTGCCTCTTCTCTGTTAGGACTGGACAGAGAAGAGGCCACCGGTACTTTGCTGCTCAATTGGTCACCAGCGAAAAAACGTACCTCTCGACCGCCGCAACGTGTGTCCGCGCAATTAGCTTACGCCTGCATGGCTGAAATCAACCCACAGATTCTTCTGAGGAGCCCTTTTCTCGCGGAGGTTCTTGGCCTCGTTGTGTACGTTCAATGTACCATGAATATACTTTCAATGTACATGTAATGGCAACTCGGCCGCGCTATTCGATCTACATGAATCGCTCTAAGGCGTGTGACAACATCGACTTACGAACGAAATGTCAACTCTGGCACACCCCTTGCTAAGTCCACCCACCGATGCATCACCCCCACTAGAACCGAGCCAAAGGAAAACGGAGGGACTTATCATGTTAGCTACGAAACGAAAAGGCACGTATTGGGCCGCCATGCTGTTGGCGGCAGTTACGCTCACGGCGAGCATCACCTCGCAAGCCCGCGCGGCCGGGCTGTTGGTCGCCGATGGAGGCTTTGGCGGAGTGCTCGAAATCAAGGAGCACGACGTCAAGGTGACCATTAACAACGGCATCGCGGTTACCGAAGTGAACCAGGTGTTTGTGAACACCGAAAACCGCATCGTCGAAGCGCTGTACACCTTCCCGGTTCCCAAGGGCGCCAGCATCGCCAACTTCAGCATGTGGATCGGCGGCAAGGAGATGATCGGCGAGGTCGTCGAAAAAGAGCGGGCTCGCAAGATCTACGAAAGCTACAAGAAGCGCCGCGTCGACCCGGGCTTGCTGGAGCAGGTTGACTACAAGAAGTTCGAGATGCGAATCTTTCCGATCGCCGCCGGCGCCGAACAGCGGGTCCGCGTGACCTACTATCAGGAACTCGACGCCGACCACGATTGGGCAACCTATGTCTATCCGCTGGCCACCGTCACCCGCGGCGCGGCCGATCAACGTACGACCGGCCGCTTCGCCTTCACGCTCCAGGTCAAGAGTGAAGTGCCGATCGTGGAGATGGAAAGCCCCTCGCACGGCGATCAGTTCGTGGTCGCCGCGCATAGCCCCAAGTATTTTCAGGCCAGCCTGGAAACGCGGCAAGGCTCGCTGAACCGCGACCTGGTCATCGCCTATCGCATCGAGCGGCCGCGGACCGGCTTCGACATCATCACCTCCCGCGAGTCGGGCGACGACGGATACCTGATGCTGACGCTGACCGCCGGCAAGGAGTTGGCCGAGTTGAACAAAGGCATGGATTACGTGTTCATTCTCGACGTCTCCGGCAGCATGGCCCACGACGGCAAGCTGTCGCTGTCGCGCGGTTCGCTGGGGGCGTTTATCGACTCGTTGGGCAAGGAAGACCGCTTCGAGGTGATCGCCTTCAACGTGCAGCCCACCACGCTGTTCAATTCGCTGCACGAGGTGACCGACGCGGACAAGCAGCGGGCGGCTGAGTTTCTCCGGTCGCAAAAAGCTCGTGGCGGAACCGTGCTGCGCAGCGCGATCAACACAGCCTATCGTTACCGCGACAACGATCGCACGCTGAACGTGGTCGTGCTGTCGGACGGCATGACCGAGCAGCGCGAGCAGCGTGAACTCTTGAACCTGATCGCCAACCGACCCTCGGGCACCCGCGTGTTTTGCATCGGCGTGGGCAACGAGGTGAATCGCCCGCTGCTGCGGCAAATTGCCCAGGACGCCGGCGGATTGGCCTCGTTCATCTCCCGCGGTGACGATTTCGAGCGGCAGGCGGCGGCGTTCCGGCGCAAGTTGATGCGGCCCGCGGCGACGAATCTGCGGGTCAAGTTCGAGGGCGGCGGGGTCTACGATCTCGAACCGCAAAAACTGCCGAATCTGTATCACGGCTCGCCGCTGCGGCTGCTGGCCCGTTATCAAACGGCCGGGTCGGTGAAGGTGACCGTGACGGGCGACGTGCTTGGCTCGCCGATCGAACTGACCAAGCGGATCGAATTGCCCGAGACGGACGCCCGCAATCCGCAGATCGAACGGATGTGGGCCTGGCATCGCGTGCAGGAGTTGCTTCGCCGGCAGCGCGACGGCAGTTCGAATGCGATCAACGAGATCGTCGACTTGTGCGAGCGTTACTCGATCACCAGCCAGTACGCGTCGTTTATCGTGTTGGAGAACGACGGCGAGTACAAACGCTGGAAGATCGAGCGGCGCAACGTGCGGCGGATCGGGCGCGATCGACAAGCCCGACAGGCGCTGCGCGACGAATTGAACGAACTGCGTCAGCAGGCCGAGGCGAGACTCGGCCCGAGCGGCGAGGGCGATACGCAATTGGCTTCGGCCGAAGTGCCCGGCGCGGTGCCAGGCACAGGGCAGCCGCGGGCGCAGAATAATCGGCAGCGAGCACCGCGCGTGCAGCCGAGCAATTCTGGCGGTGGCGGCGGCGGCGGTTTCGGCGGAGCGATCGATCCGATCAGCGCCGCGATCGGTCTCGGCCTGGTTGGTGCCGGGGCGCTCGCCGCTCGACGCAAACGCCGCCGCGCCCTCGGCGATGAGCGAAAGGAGTAGCCGCGCGCGTAGCGCGGCCCTTTGGCAAGGCGGCGGCGCAGTCGGGTGGCTGCGTCGCCGCCGGATTTTGATAGTCGTTGTTCGCTCCGCGAACGTAACGTTTCGATCGCGGAGCGATCAACGACTATCCGGTCCCGCCATTTCATGAAAGCATCACAATGAACGACCTCTCTCTAACCCAGCGAGCGAGCGGCTTCGCTGCCAGTGTGCCTCTGACCTTGTCGCTCTGCCTGCTGGCGGTCGCCGCTCTGCTGCTGCCGTCGCTAACCGGCGCGTTGGAGTTTTCTCGCGCAAGCCTGGCCGATGGCGAATGCTGGCGACTGCTCACCGGCCACCTGACGCATTGGAACTTCGACCATTTCATGTGGGATCTGGTGATGTTCGCCGCGCTTGGCGCGATCTGCGAACGTCGCGGGCGCGGGCGCTACGCGGCTTGCCTGCTCGCCGCCGCGTTGGCAATCCCGCTGTGCGTCTATGCACTCATGCCCGAGATGGCAACATATCGCGGGCTAAGCGGCGTCGACTCGGCCCTGTTCGCCATGCTGGCCATGCTGATGCTGCGTGAAAAATGGTCCGAGCGGGATTGGACCGGGACGACCATCATCGCCATCCTGCTGCTCGGCTTCGCGGCCAAGGTGGGCTACGAATGTCTCACCCTGCAAACTGTCTTCGTCGATAGCGCCGCCGCCGATTTCATCCCCCTCCCGCTCGCCCACGTCATCGGCGCGGCGGTTGGCACGCTGGCGGCTTTGCCGAGGCGAGCAGCTCGTATGACCGCAGCGCCATCGAAGCTTAAACAGGAAGGTTTTTCCAAGTTGTATTCACCAAGCACTTCCGTTTTTTCGCCCAAATGATCGGAGGCCGACGATGGCTGAGAAACAGCAGACCAAAGGACCGTGGATTCATCGCTTTCTGGTGCGGCTGTTGACCGTGGCGCTGGCAGTGCTCGTCTTCTGGCTGCTGAGATTCGTCATCGACGACATCGACACCTGGCCCGGCCCGAATCTCAGCGAGGTGGAAGCGAGGTTGCTCGATGCGGATGACCTCGAGCAGGTCGAAGCGATCGCGATCGAGATTGCCCAGACCCATCGGACGATGGCCAACCAAAAGCGGCGGCAGCAGATTCTCGGCGACAGCACGACCAATTCGCAGCGGACGATGAACCAGTTGCTCGCCATCCGCCGGCTCAGCTTGGAGAAGGAGGTGAAGCCGTTGCAGGAAGAGCAGACGGCGCTGGCCGACGCCGAAACATTGTTTCTTGCCAATCAAAAACAGTATCAACTGCTGAACGACGATATCTCGCGGTTGAACGAGCAACTGGACGATCTGCAAGAACGTCAGCGGACGCTTCAGCAAGCCCTCGACCAGCAGCGCCAGCCGGTGCGAGAAGAGTACTACACGCTGCGCCGGCGTCACGACATGAAGCTGGCCGCGTCGAAGCTGGCCGTGCTGGTGCCCTTATTGGTGCTGGCGGTGTTGTTGATTGTGAGGCAGCGCAACAGCAGCTACGCGGCGCTCATCTATGCGTTCGGGATCGCGGTGTTGACGCAAGTCGCGCTCGTGATGCACGGGTATTTTCCCACCGATTATTTCAAATATGTGTTGATTCTCGTGGCGCTGGGTGTGGTGGCGTGGAGCCTGGTGTATCTGATCCGTCTGGTCGCCTCGCCCGGAAAGGACTGGCTGCTGAAGCAATACCGCGAAGCGTACGAGACGTTTTTCTGCCCCGTCTGCGAGTATCCGATTCGTCGCGGTCCGCTGAAGTATCAGTTTTGGACCCGTCGCAGCATCAAGCGGCGGGCAAATCCTTCAACTCCCTCGAACGATGCCGATCAGCCCTACACCTGTCCGATGTGCGGCACCGGGCTGTTCGAGCAATGCACCAAGTGCGACGCGATTCGCCACGCGTTGTTGCCCGCCTGCATGGCCTGTGGCGACGAGAAGTGACCGGCAGAATTGTGAAAAAGGGGACATTCTACTTTTTCCGCGACGGGTGGACGGTCAGTATGGTCTGCCGCTGGTCGTCCGTTTTTGATGAAAGGAAGATGACGGCTTACGCCTTTCATCTTCCATTCATCATGGTATGTAGTGCAAGAACCCAGCTTCCACCGGGGCAAGCCCGGATGGGGAGCGATCTTCGTAGGAGCTTGGCAGCGAAGGTCGGGCGCCGTGCTGCTTGCATCGCGCCGCCGGCCCGGTAAGATAATCTGTTTCGCCGTTCCGCTGCCACACGCGAAAGCTCCCGGTGTTTGAAACCAACTTCACCGTCATCGACATGCAGATCGTGCTGGCCTATTTGGCGCTGACGGTGGCGATCGGAATGTTGGTCAATCGGCATGTCCATAACGCTTCCGACTATCTGGTCGGCGGGCGCAGCGCGGGGGCGTCGCTGAGCATCGCCAGCTTCATCGGCACGGGGCTGGGGTTGGTGACGCTGATGTATGCGTCGCTGGAGGGTTTTAACAACGGTTTCAGCTATCTGTTTGTGCCCGTGCTGGGGCTGGCGGCGACGCTCGTGTTGGGCGCGACCGGTTGGGTGATCGCTCCGCTGCGGAAGCTTCGCTTGACGACGATCCCCGAATACTTTCAGCACCGTTACAATCGCCGCACGCGCATTGTCGCCGGGTTCATCTGTGCCCTGGCCGGCATCTTGAACATGGGCCTGTTTCCCAAAATGGGCGCCATCTTTATCACCTACGCGACCGGCTTGGGCGGATTGTCCGACGACGCCGAGGTAACCGTCAACGCGATTACCACGATCTTGATCGTGCTCGTGTTGCTCTACACCACGCTCGGCGGCATGGTCGCCGTGTTGGTCACCGACTACATGCAGTTTGTCGTGCTCAGCCTGGGGATGGGGCTGGGGTTGTGGTTCTGTTTCACGCGGCAAGATTTGGGCTGGGAAAACATGGTCTCCGTCTGGTCGGACCATCGCGGCGAGGCGGCCTTCAATCCCGCGCATGCCGACTCGTACGGTTGGCAATTCATCATCTGGATGGCCATCCTGACCACCACCGCCGCCATCGCCTGGGCTCCGGAAGCCTCGCGGGCGTTGACCACGACCAGCCCCCGGACCAGCCGGCGGATGTTCTTCTGGGGCGCTCCCGGGTTTTTCGCCCGTATGGCGATTCCCGGGCTGTGGGGCATCGCGGCCTTTGTCTTCATCAGTCAAGACGCGACCATGGTCGAATACTTCGCTGATGATGCCCACGCCTCCCACGCGATGCCGCTGATGTTGGGCAAGATCATGCCGGTCGGAATCCTCGGCTTGTTGGTCGCTGGATTATTGGCGGCGTTTATGTCGACGCACGATAGTTACCTGCTCGCCTGGTCGGCCGTGATATCGCAAGACATCATCGGCCCGCTCACTCCCCGTGGCAAATTGTCTGATCGACAGAGTATTTTGGTAACCCGCGTGAGCGTCGTGGCGATCGGCGTGTTTTTGCTCGTGTGGGGCGTGTGGTACAAATTACCCGACAGCGTGTGGACCTACATGGCGGTGACCGGCACGGTTTATTTGAGCGGCGCGGCCACGGCGCTGATCGGCGGAATGTACTGGCGACGGGCGTCGTCGACCGGGGCGCTGATGTGCCTGCTGGGCGGGCTGGCGGCGATTCCCGTTCTATTCATCGAGAAGCTGCAGCGATTGGCCGCCGGCGTTTCGCTCGACGACACCGAACCGCTCACCAAGGCACAAGCTGCCGCCCTTGAAGTCGTCAAAGTCTGGCTCAACAATCCGACAGCCGCCCTGGCCGTCTACGGCCTCTGCGTCGTGCTGTTTATCGCCGGCTCGTTGTTGTTTCCCGACAAGCACGACGTAACCGCCACAGGAGCCACGCCATGATCGACATCGACACTTGGATCGAAATCTGGAAATGGGTGCTCATCATCGGCCTGGGCAGCTTCTTCCTGCTCGCGATCGTGGTCTTGCCCCTCGGTGCCCGCGATCTGGTGCGGCTGTTTCGCCGGCTGGATGATCCGTCTCGACCATCGGACGACGAGGCGGATTAGCGGGGTAGGATACCTTGCCCGGTTATGCCGTCCGTAGCGTCTTTTCATAATAGGCCGTTGTTGCCGCCGAAGATTGAGCGCGGCGCGTGATTGGTCGGGAAAATCCAGGCCGCTGCTACTCGATCGGCCGATAGTCAATCTTGGTGGGGCAGTCGGTCGCGGATCAAGTTGGGTGGACGACGCAGTAGCTGCGTTGTTTCCCTGCCGCGCACGGATTGCTGCTTGCCCCTGCCTCGAGAATCAACCCTGCCATGCCTGCCCCAACCGCCCCGTCCGCGCCACCGCTGTCGAACAGCGGCCTCCAGAAACCGCGCATTCTCGTGATTGACGATCAGGTGTCGATCCACGAGGATTTCCAGAAAATACTCGGCGGAGGCGAGACCAGCAGCGCGGGCTTCGACGCTGCCCGGCTGGCACTTTTCGGAGACGAGCCGCCCCGACGCGAGCCGCCGCGCTACGAGATCGACACGGCGTTGCAGGGCCAAGAGGGGCTGGTGCTGGTCAAGGCGGCCGTGGCCGAAAGCCGCCCCTTCACGCTGGCGTTCGTCGACATCCAGATGCCGCCCGGTTGGGACGGCGTCGAAACCGTGCAGCGGTTGTGGGAAGCCGATCCGAATTTGTTGGTTGTGTTGTGTACCGCGCACACCGTATATACCTGGGATGAAATTGTCCAGCGGCTGCCGAAAGTGGACCGTTTCTTTATTCTCAAAAAACCGTTCGACACGATCGAAGTGCGGCACTTCTCCGCTGCCCTAACCGCCCGATGGGAACTGGCCCGCAGCGACCGGCTGACGGGTGTGCTGAACCGCACGGCATATTACCAGTGTTTCGTCAACGAATGGCAAATTGCCGACTCCGACGGCTCGCCGCTTTCCTGCGCCCTGTTGGACATCGACGGGCTCAAGCAGATCAACGACACGCACGGCTACGCGGCCGGCGATGCCGTGTTGTGTGCGGTGGCCGAGAAATTGGCCGGCGCGTGCCAGGGGGGCGGATACGTCTGTCGGTACGGTGGAGGGGAATTCTGTGTGCTGCTGCCCGGCATGGACCGGCGCGAAGCACGCGGTTGGGCCAGACAAATTTGTCGAGACATTTCGGCCAAACCGATACCTGTCGAGGTCGCTTCGTTGCAGGTCACACTCTGTGCCGGCGTCGCCCAACGGACCGCAGACATGTCGCGGCCCGAATCGCTTGTCGAGCGTGCCGATCAGGCGAAGCTGGTAGCGAAACAGTCGGGGCAGGGCCAGGTGCTCGACGACGTGGTTGCCTTGGACTGTGGCACGGCCGATCGTACGGGCCATCTTTCCGGTAGCGACTCGACGATTCGCGATCCGTTTCGGGGATTTTTGACCGGCAATATCATGACCTCGCCGGTTGTGTCGCTCCAACACGACTCGCCGATTCAACAGGCGGCCGACTTCTTGCTTCAACTGCGGATCAACTCGGCACCGGTGATCGATGAACAGGGCGAATTGGTCGGAATCGTCTCGGAGAAAGACCTGCTCCCGCAGATGCTCTCGCCCGACGCCTGGTCTCGTCAAATCAAGGACGTCATGCAGACCAACGTCATCTGCTACGACGAAGACACTCCGGCCTGGAAAGTCTACGATTTCCTGACCCAAGTGACGATTCGCCGCGTAATTGTCGTCAAGGACAAGAAACCGACCGGGATCATCAGCCGGGGAACGCTGCTGCGATGGTTCGGCAATTGGGGCGTCGCCGACATGCTCCGCGCCCGCTCACAAACGGATCATCTCCGCGCCGCCCACAACCGGCGATCGAAAGACAATCTGGGTAAAGTGACCGAAAACCTCGTCGAACAGCTCGGCGATTTACGGTTGGAGTTGACCTCGGACGACGACGACCCGACCGCCAGCATTGTCGCGACGGCGACCAAGATCCAAGATCTGGCCGGAGAAATGCTCGCCTATTCGCAGCTTCATCACGTTTTCGACCCCGGGAAGGGATAAGCCTGCGTTGCCACTTTGAGTCGCGACAGAAGGCCGGGCAAGAGGGAGAGAGGGAGAGAGGGAGAGAGGGAGAGAGGGAGAGACGGAGGGAAGGAGGGAAGGAGGGAAGGAGGGAAGAGAAGATCGATAATGAGCCCCTGGCATGTCCCTTTGTCCCTCTGTCCCTCTGTCCCTCTGTCCCTCTGTCCCTCTGTCCCTCTGTCCCTCTCTCCCTCTCCCTCCCTTTCCCTCCCTTTCCCTTTCCCGGGGCGCAATTGTGGCCGACCGGCGGGTTTGCTATATTCCTAGGCTTGGTCTTGAAGGCCCATTTCAGTCCTCTCGCGTGGTGAGGGCGGGGCGCACAAGCAGGTCTCTTTTGTCGTGGCTGCTCGGAGCAGATCGGTGCATCCTTCGGGGGATTCTGCCCCTAGAGCCGTCGATCGCCCTCAGCCCTACTGTTCACATTCACTATGGTTAATCGTAATCTAATTCGAGTTTTGGACGTTAGCGAGGATGATTGGCAGACCGAGCTGGATGCCGCGTTGGAGGGATCGGAACTAGACGATCTTTACCTGGGTGGAACCGCCGATGTGGTGGTCAATCAGATCGTCGAAGGCCGCGTGTTGCGCGCCGAGGGCGATTTTGTTCTTGTCGACGTCGGATACAAGAGCGAAGGAATGATTCCCGCGGACGAGTGGGACGAGGACGAAGATCCGCCGCAGCCGGGCGATGTTTTTCAGGTGCTCGTCGAAGAAGTGGAAGATGTCTTTGCCCGCCGCGACGACACGCGCGGGATGATCCAACTCAGCAAGCGTAAGGCGGAGAAGATCGCCGCCTGGCTGAAAGTCATGGAAACGGTTCACGAGGACGATATCGTGACCGGAAAAGTTACCCGAAAAATCAAAGGCGGGCTGCTGGTCGATATTGGCGTGAACGTCTTCTTGCCGGCCTCGCAAGTCGACATTCGTCGGCCGCGCGATATTGGCGATTACATCGGTCGGACGATCCAGTGTCTGGTTTTGAAGATCGACCAGGCCCGGCGAAACATCGTCGTCAGCCGCCGAGCGCTGATCGAGCAAGAACGCAAAGAGAAAAAGGAACAACTGCTCAAGGAATTGGAAGTCGGACAGTTGCGCCAGGGGGTGGTGAAGAACATCGCCGACTTTGGCGCCTTTGTCGATTTGGGCGGCATCGACGGGCTGCTGCACATTACCGACATGAGTTGGGGCCGCATCAATCATCCCTCCGAAATGGTCACCATCGACCAGGAAATCGAAGTCCAGGTTCTGCACATCGATTACGAAAAGGAAAAAATCGCCCTGGGGCTGAAACAGAAAACCCCCAGCCCGTGGAACGACGTCGCCGAAAAATATCCCGTTGATACGACGGTCAAGGGCGCCGTGGTCAACGTGATGAGCTACGGCGCTTTCGTCAAACTGGAAGACGGCATCGAGGGGTTGGTTCATATCAGCGAAATGTCGTGGACCAAGCGAATCTCGCATCCCAGCGAACTGGTGCAGATTGGCGACGAGATCGAGGTCATGGTGTTGGCCATCAACAAGGATAAACAGGAAATCTCGCTGGGAATGAAACAGACCCAGCCGAATCCCTGGGACAAGGTGGCCGATAGCTATCCGCCAGGAACGCTGGTCAAAGGCACCGTGCGCAATCTGACCAACTACGGTGCGTTTATCGAAATCGAGGAAGGCATCGACGGGCTGCTGCACGTCTCCGACATGTCTTGGACGCGCAAGATCAGCCATCCCAGCGAAGTTGTCGAGAAAAGTCAAGAGTTGGAGTGCAAAGTGCTCTCGGTCGACCAAAGCCGGCGGCGGATTGCCCTGGGGATCAAACAATTGGAGGAGGATCCCTGGGCGAACGACATCCCCTCGAAGTATCGGCCCGGCCAAATTGTCGCCGGCAAAGTCACCAAACTGACCAACTTCGGTGTGTTTGTCGGCTTGGAAAACGGTCTCGAAGGATTGTTGCACATTTCTGAGTTGGCCGATCACAAAGTCGAGAATCCCGAAGACATCGTCAAAGTTGGCGACGAAATCGAAGTCAAAATCCTGCGGGTCGATTCGGACGAACGCAAGATCGGGCTCTCGCGCAAGCGGGTCGAGTGGGCCGAAGAGGAAGAAGCCAAGGCCGCCGAGTTGGAAGCCGCGGAATCTGGCGGTGGATCAAAGGGGACCAAGGAACTCAAGGGTGGAATCGGAGGCGACAGCGGCCCCTTGATCAAACCCGCCGAGGTGAAACCCGCCAAGGTGAAACCCGCCGAGGTGAAACCGGACGAGCCGGACGAAGCCGAGGCATCGCCCGAACCGGAAGCATCCTCCGATCCCGAAGCTTCCTCGGAATCCGATGCTTCATCCGAACCGTCCTCAGAAGAGGAAGTACCGGTCGAAGACGCCAAAAACGCGGAAGCATAGGCCCAATCGTCCGACCATCGTCGGCCATTCTGCACGGCCACGCCGGTCCTGTCGCTTTGATGTTTTAAGAGCCCGCGGGGTAACCCGCGGGCTCGTTCTTTTCGGCACCAGCCGAACCCCAATCACATTCGGTCTACCTCGTCGCATGCCGCGGTTGCTGTAGAAACTGCCTCTGCTCCGTCGATAGTTTTTCTGTCGGCAGTTTTCTTGCCAACCTGGATATCTCCCCGCACCTACCGCCCCTGATAATCGCATGACCACAACGACGCGCCGCCGATCTAGTTCTTCCGTGCAGACGCCGCTCGAGACGTACCTGCGCGAAATCAACGAAACCGCGCTGCTCACCGCCCAAGACGAACGCGACTTGGCCGTGGCCATCGGCGAGGGCGACACCCGCGCCCGAGATCGCATGGTGCGGGCGAATTTGCGCCTGGTCGTGAACATTGCCCGCGGATACACAGGCAAAGGACTCGGCCTAGAGGACTTGATCGAAGAAGGCAATCTCGGCCTGCTCCGTGCGGTCGAAGGCTTCGACCCGGCGGTGGGAACTCGCTTTAGCACTTACGCCAGCTATTGGATCAAGCAGTCGATCAAACGAGCCCTGATCAACACCGCCAAGACGATTCGCATCCCGGCCTACATGGTCGAACTCTTGAGCAAATGGCGCCGGGCCTCCGCGCGGCTGTCCGACGAACTCGGCCGCACACCGACGCCCGAGGAAATCGCCCGAGTGCTGGGCCTGCCCAAGAAGAAGCTGCCGATCATCAAAAAGGCCATCCACGTCTATAACTCGACGCCGCAAACCGATCAGGCCGACACCGGCTGGTCGCTGGGTGAGATGGTCATGGACGAAAATCTCAAATCGCCCGAAGATGAATTGGTCGAAAGCGACACCCTCAAACACGTCCACAGCATGTTGACCAACATGGACCAGCGCGAGGCCACCGTGCTGCGGCTCCGCTTCGGGCTAGACGACAACGAGCCTCGCACGCTCAAGGAAATCGGCGAGGTCCTCGGCCTCACTCGCGAGCGCGTGCGGCAAATCGAGTCCGAAGCGCTCGGCAAGCTGGCCGAGGGCCTGGAAGACCCGCTCGAACAAGAGTCGCTGGTCTGAACCGCGGCTTGCATTGCATCGCCGCACCGCCGTATACTGCCGGCATGAGCACCTCCCAGAAGCTACAACTGACCGACTACATCCGCTCGATCCCCGACTTCCCCAAGCCGGGCATTCTGTTTCGAGACATCACCCCGCTGCTGGCTGCGCCCGAGGCATTGCGCGAGGCCGTTCACCAAATGGCCGAGCGATGTCGCGAGTGGGACGTCGACTGCGTCGCCGCCGCCGAAGCCCGCGGGTTCATCTTCGCCGCCCCCCTGGCTTTGGAACTGAACGTCGCCTTCGTCCCGATCCGCAAGCCGGGCAAGCTGCCCTTCGACACCCACGCCTTCCACTACGAGTTGGAATACGGCACCGATACTCTGGAAATCCACACCGACGGGGTCGCCCCCAACCAGAACGTGCTGCTGGTCGACGACCTGCTGGCCACCGGCGGCACCATCCAAGCCTGCTGCCGCCTCGTCGAAAAAGCCGACGCCCGCGTCGCCGGCTGCGCCTTCCTCATCGAGCTAGAATCGCTCGGCGGCCGAAAGCTCATCGACGGCTACCCCATGTTCAGCCTCATTCGATACGAGTAGGCTGCCGATCACTTGGTTACGGCTGCTTTCACCGGCGGGATCTTTTGTTCTTCCATCCACAGCGAGAAGTGCCCGCGAGGCGGCTGGATACCGCGACGAGGGTGGTTGTAGCGCAGGAAGCTGGTGGCGGCGATGGTCACCTTGCCAGCTTTGAATTCGTCGCGGACGTCGGCATAGATGTGGCCGCCGCGATACTGTCCGCCTTGCCGGATGCCGACACCCGCCTTGGACTCGGCCAGCAATTTGCCGTTGATATAGATTGCATAACCCTCGCCGGAATTGACGTGGGCGGCGCCTCCGACCACGATCCGGTAGCGGTGGCCCTCTTTGAGTGGCGGAATCTCAAACGTGCCGCGGACCAGCAGGACTTCCTTCGCCCACAGCGTCTTCGGTTTCTCGCCGCAACGGCAGAACGCCGCCGTGCATGTCTCGGACAACGCTGCCAGACGGCCATCGAGCTGCCCGAACGGTTGCAGCCCTTGCTTCCAGCCGGCTCGGGCCGCAGCGAATTTGGCCGCGAACCAGTTCTCCATCCCTTTGGGATACGTTACTTTGCGATACCGGTTTCCTTTTTCGACGGGCAGTTTCTCGGGCGGGTCGAAGCTGAAATAGTCCCACTGCGTCTTGTTAAAGTCCGGGCCGAACGGACGCCAGTCATACTCGTCAATTCCGGCCGCGTGATAGCAGTTGAGCAGTCCGTACATCGAGCCGCGTAGGAACTGGTTGGCTCGCTGCGGTCGCTCGCCGGCGGCCTCTTGCAGCAACGTCTTGTTGTAGCGAGGGTTGGCCATGTACGAAGCCGCGATGCCGTCGAGGATGATCGGCCTGAGCGCCTTTTGGGCGGCGGCCTGTTCTTCGTCCGACGGCTGGGCAGCCTGTTGAGGGGCGAGGAGCTTTGGCCGCGGGGCCAGCGGCAGCGGTTCCACTTTGCCGCCCAGCAGTCCGACCATCGCGCGACCGAGGGCATCGCCGATCAGCATGTAGGTCTCGGCATTGCGGTTGTAATGATAGTCTTGGTTGGTCGGTGATTCGTCGACCTCGCGCCAAAAATCGCGGGTGTCGACCGAGGCCACGGTGCCGGCATACTCGGGATGCTGCTTCGCGTCGCCGACCGCCATTTGTGCTTTCAAGATACGCAGGAATTTTCCCTGCATGTTGTGTCCGCCGAATCCGACCGTGGCGACCACGGCCGGCAGCTTCGGCGTTTTGAACTCTTTGCGGACGTCGTTGATCAGGTTGACCAGATGCTTTTCGTAATCGGCGATCGACGCTTCGGTGTAGCTGTCTTTGTGACCCTGGAACCAGACGAAGCCGGCGATCTCGTAACCCTGCCCCTTGTAGCCGGGAACAACCTTGCTGATGTTGTCGAGGGTCTTGCGCACGCCCTCGATCATCAGCTTGTATTCGAGTGATTCGAACTTGTTGTCGGGGTCGGTTCGGCCGCTCGACGGCGGACGGAAGTCGAAGCCGAGCGAGCGATTGCCTTGGGCCGTCTTGATCAACAGCACTTGCTCGTCGTGGAACGTGCCGAGCACGTGGCCGAAGCCAAGTTCCGGTCCGATCGTCTTGCCGTTGGAGGTGGCACTCAACGGCGAGCCCTTGCCGTCCTTCGCCAGCCGCGCTTCCTGAAAGTAAACGTCGTTGCGCACCGTCCAGTTCCCTTCGGCATCGACCAGCCACGGGAACTTTCCTTCACGCTTGGCCACGGCCTCAAGGTCGCCGTT
The DNA here is from genome assembly GCA_022564995.1 of Planctomycetota bacterium. Classification (GTDB taxonomy): domain Bacteria; phylum Planctomycetota; class Planctomycetia; order Pirellulales; family JADFKK01; genus JADFKK01. The sequence continues at coordinate 25,793 of JADFKK010000037.1, forward strand.
GCCCAACAGGTCGGTCTTCTCGAGCCAGAACCTCGGCGGGTCGCCTTTGAAGGCGGATATCTTGAACTTGTAGCGCTTGCCCGGTTCGAGGGTCACGTCCTGTTTGACCGGCTCGCCACCCGCATCCCGGCGGTAGACTTCCTTGCCGTCGAGTTGCATCGCGCCGTAAGAACTCTCAGCGAATCCGCAATGCAACTGATAGACGCCTTGCCGCGGCACCTCGAGCAGGCCCGCCGCGATCGGCTTGTCGGTACGTGTCCCATCCGGCAGGTAGACATTCAGCGACGAGACTTTGTAGTTGCCGACGCGATAAATCTGAAAGGGGCCGTTGGGGACCGCGGGATCGGAGCTGAGGTAAACCCCCGTGTAGACGTTTTTCGCCCCGCTGAGATTTCCCATTCCGACCATGTTCGACTGGCCGGCCAGGATGTAAACCTTGACCGGTTTGGTGGCGTCGGGCGCTTTGCCGTCGGGATCGGGCAGGCGTGCGGGGATGTCTTTGGCTGCGGCGCCCAGCACGAATCCCATCAGCGTCAGGGCCGTGATGGCAAAGATGGTTCTGGCTCGGTAGTTCATTTTGTCTCCGTCTATGTTTAGTAGAACAGCGCCACTCTGGGCAGTGACGGCACGGTTAACGCCTCTGAATCGTCTTCAAATTACAGCAAACTGCACGGGTGACTTTTCGGCCCTCCACTCCCTCTTTGCGACCTCCACGACCTTCCGTTCAAACATTGAGGTGTATCTCATCTTCGATAGAAGGCTTACGTTCTCAAACAGAAGGTATTGGAACAGAAGGTCACGAAGATCGCAAAGGAAAGAAGCAGTTGGGCTTATGTGGTTTTCTCCATATTGGTCGAACGAGAAATTGGAAGATTGGTAACTATTCGGCCGTTTGAAAAGGCACGCTGAAACGAGGTGCAACTAAGGTAGCAGACCGCGGAGTTCGCAGAGGATCGCAGAGAAGATGTCGCTGCCGGTTCCTCTGCGTTCCTCTGTGACCTCTGCGGTCTATCCTCTTTAATTCGCTTCTCCAGACGGCTGAAGTGTCAGGCGGTTTGAAACTTGGTAGTTCTTTACCGCACCGAAATGGATGAATTGGTTGGAACGCCGCCGGAAACCGCTGGCGTGTTCGATTCTCGCTTCAAACGGCTAAAGAGTTACAATAATTGCACGCCTCTTCGTCGAGGGGTTTTGTCTACTTTTGTTTCTTTGCCGCTAAGCCACCAAGCTCGGTGGCGATGTCTTGTAAACTCTTGGGCCATTGACCAAACTCGACGCTCATGGAGCCTTCAATCTCCGGTTTAGCGATCCCTTCGACCAACTCAGCGGTCGGTTGGGCGTAAACGAACGAGACCTTCTGCTGGCCATAGGTCTCGGCCAAACTCTTGGCGTAGGCACCCAGGGCCGGAGCGTATCTTGAAACATCTTCGTCGATGTTGTCCTTGCCCGGTATCCAGGCCACGCCGCGAACGGCAAACGGGGTCAAGGGGCTGATACAAAAATTGTAAGTGTGGGTTGCCGTCTCGGTGCGGCTGACCCATTGGTTGTAATAGGGCTGCGGGAAGGCCGGCGCACTCTCCGCCAGATCCGTCGGTAGTTCTTTGCCGGCTTTCAGAATTTCGGCGACGTCGCGATTGTACTGCTTAACGGTTTCGATGTATTTGACGACCGCCGCTTTGCAGGCGTCGGTGTTGGGATAAGCAAGATTGAGATTCTCGCGATCTTTCTCGAAGCCGGCAGCAGTTTGCATGGCCGCATAGGAAATCCAGGTGAGCGGCGGGTTTTCGGAACCCAAGGTGACGATGCCGACCGGCACGTTGGGCTGCTGAACCTTCGAGGCGAAATAGTAGGCCGCCACGGAAGGTGCGGTTTCGGCCTGGTCGAAGTCGGCGTTCTGCCACGAAGCCACGTACTTGCCTCCGCCGATTTCCATTCTTAACTTTCGCGGCGTCCGGAAGCGCCGAGCCTTGGTTTTGATGCGGAACTCACGAACCAAAGGCAGGCCCTTGAGCGAGATCTGCTCTCCCTTATTCGCTCGGATGACTTCACGGTCTAAGTTACGTGTGCCCGTCAAGATCCAGACATCGCCGACGAGAACGTCCTTGATGGTCTTGGTTACGCCGTCGTTGCAGATGATCTTAAGATCGCGCGCTTTGCCGGAGGCAGGCATGGGGTCGAGCGTGACGAGCCATCGTTCGTACTCGCCAACCATGGTTTTTTTGCTCTGATCGCCAAACACGACCGTGATCTCGGTGCCGGGAATGCCGTGTCCCCAAACGGGAACGGGAAGATCGCGTTGAATGACCGCACGATCGCGAAAGAGCGTCGAGGGTAGCAAATACGTTTTCTTGCCCCATTTCCTCTCGGCTTCGGCCTTTTCGGCTGCGACGATGACGGGATCGTCTTCTTTGAAAAGCTGCTTGCCATCGAAGTAGGCAAAGGCAATTGCCGGCAATCCGGCGCGATTGTAGAGGTTCGCGCCCATCGGCGTGGCGCTGTAGGCATATTGCACACCGACCGGATTGGGCACGGCCTTCGACGTGACGACAACCTCGTTGCCGACGATCACCGCTTCGGCGGCGTGCCAAACCTTGTCCTTACCGGCAAGCCGGAAATGCTTGAGCTTTTCGCCCTTGGTTTCTCGGGCCGGTTCAACATAAGCCGACGGATTCTTGGAATAGTCCGCCTGCATGCCCTTGCTTGCGACCATCAGACCTCCGCCGGGGCCGCGCTGTTCAAACTGAACGCGAACCTGGTTGCCTTCGATGCGGTGTGACTTATAGATCGGGCCGCTGTAGGCGATGTCTTTGCCGTATTGATGGGCCAGGGCCCAACGGGCGAGACGCTTGCCGGGATCGAGCTTGTTGTAGTAGTGAATGCCCGTGGGGCGAGCCGAATTTAGGTCGTGCTGGGGAACCATGCCGACGTGCTTGGCCTTCATGAAGAACAAAGTCTGGGCTTCGCGAAGATCGGCAAAGCCGACGTGGTCGGGATCGGGTTCGCCGTAAGATTGCTGCTGGGTGAAATAGAAAGGAAGATCGGGACGGCCCCAATTTTTTCGCCAACCGCTTATCAGGGCCTCCAGCTTCGCGGCATAGATCTTGCCGTCGTTGCCGTTGCTGGTTCCCTGGCACCAGATGGCGCCGCGAATCGCGTAGGGAACCAGCGGCGCGATCTTGAAGTTGTACATCCGCGAGCCGCCCTTCCACTCCTCGGTAATACCCGGCAAGGTCGGCCTGCGCAGTGCCGTGCCGCCCCGGTTGATGATCCTCGCACTTTCTTTCTGCCACGTCCTCAGGTCATCGAAGTATTTTTCATAGGCTTGTTTGCTCTCGGCGGTCGTTGGGTCGCTTTGCCTGATCTTGGTCGCAATCTCCTGAAGTTTGGGGTGCGAGGCAAAGCCCTCCTGCGCCGTCCAAGTTTCGATCGGCGTCGCGCCGTGGGTGCTGCGGAGAATACCGATCGGAACCTTCAATTCCTCGTAAAGCGTCCAGGCGAAGGCGAGCGAGAGGGCGGAGAAATTTCCCGCTTGCTTAGAACTCTTCCAGCCGCCCTGGGAGGTTACACGACTGCGGAGGAACAAGGCCGAACCCATATCCGCATTGTATTCGCGAACCGGGATCTCTTCCTTCGACCTTTGCAGCGCGTTGGCCAAGTCTCGACACATGCTCTTGCCGGCAACCCAATCCATGTTGGACTGACCGGAGGAAAACCAAACCTCGCCGACCAGCACGCCAGTGCGGGTGATGATTTCTCCCGACGCGCTCTTGACCGTGAGATTGCGCTCGTCAAGCGAAGCTTTCAGCGGATCGAGCTTCACCATCCACTTGCCGTTCTCGTCGGCGGTCGCGGCTTTGCTTTGGCCGGCAAAGACCACGGTGACCTTATTGCCCGGCTTCACCCAACCCCAGACCGGAACCTGCATCTCGCGCTGCAGAATCATGTCATTGAGAAAGGGCGAGCCCAGTTCGAGCGGGACGGGCCCCGCTGCTTTCACGGCAAACGGCGACAACAGCAGAGCCGCAACCAGAATTGCGGCCAGTTGTGATCCAGATTTTCGCATCATCGATACTGTCTCCTCTTTGATAACCATTCGGCTCTTTCGTCTCACCTGAATTATCACTTCCCGGCCCGTTTCATCACACACCACGGCGTTTGCCAACCCGGCTTGTTCCGCGTGCTGAATCCGCCGGCTTCGACGAACAGGTAGTCGTCGCCGCCGATCGTCTTGACGGTTAATTTCAACGCCTGGTAGCGGTCGAGATCCATCAGGGTATCGCCCGACCAGATCCGCTGCACGTTGTCGGTCCGGCCCTGCTCCTCGAAAATCAACCTGATGAACGGCGCACGACGCGGGGCCTTCTTCTTCTCAAGCGTGAACTCGTCAATCGACGGCACTTGATCGACGATCGTCCAAGGTCCGAGAATCTTCGGGTTGGCGACGAATTTTCCGTCGTAGCGGAACTTGTCGTCCTCGCTTTGCAGCTCCGCGTTATCGGGGTCCTGCGCGGCCTGCCACGCCGACGAGAGCATGGGGACCACGGTCGCCGACTTGAATACTAAATCGTCTCCCATCGGTGGCAGTTTCTGCTCCTCGAAGTGTACGCTGATCTTACCCTGGGAAACGCTCGTGGTCGGCTTCACTTTATACTTGTCGTTGAACCGGAGGAAGGTCTTCACCGCGATGGTCACCTCCCCGCGGCGGAAATCGTCGAAGAACTCCTTGGTGATGTACGCGCCCTTGGGCAGGCCGCCCGAGCCCCGACCGTTGCAAGTCGTCGCTTCGATCAATGGCTTGCCGCCCAAGTAGATGATGTGCCCGCCGCCGGAGCCGACGTGGTTGCCGTCGTTCACGCGCAGGCGGTAGCGGTGGCCGTCTTTCAGTCGCGGGAGTTTGAACGTCCCGCGCATGAGCAGAACTTCCTTTTCCCAGAGAGTGTTTACTTTGGTGCCGCCGTAACAGCCGGGGCCGGTGCAACCTGCGCCACATTTATGAATCGGGTGCGTCGGGAGTTTTCCCATGTAGTGGCCGAAGGGACTCTTGCCTTTCTTCCAGGCGGAGGGATCGAAGTCCGACGCGAACCAGTTCTCCATTCCCTTCGGCAAAGTCACCTCGCGGTAGCGGGTGATGAGTTGGTCAAAGGGCACCTGCTCGGCGGGAATCGGATCAAACGAATGGTAGGACCACTCGGCGTTGCGGAGGTCGGCGAACATGTGCCAGCTGTAGTCGCTTTGGCCGGCTCTCGCATAGAGGGCAGCCAAACCGTCGATCACATCCCTTGAGCCGCCGGCATATTGCGACTGCACTTCGGCGGCGGCCAGCTTCCGCAGGGCCTGCCGGTTCCTTCCGACGAACTCGGGGATCAACTCTTCGGTGATGATTGGGGCGATCGCCTTCTTGAGCTTGGGGCCGAATTGACTGGGATCCGCCCTCAGGAAAAACTCCTTGTAGGGCAGAATCTGTTGAGGAAAGCGCTGCCGAGAAATTTCGTACAGCACGTCCAATCCGCCCGGCACATCGGCCAGCGAAGCAGCGATGAACTCCAGATGGGAATCGTAGGTCGAGGCGATGTTCTGGCCGCCGGGGGCCGTTTTCACACCCGCATAGCCGGTGAAGGTTTCCTTCAGGGTCTCGGTGGCCAACTGCTGCACCGCGGGACTCCCTCCCTTGAGCTTGGCGCGAAGGCTTCCCATCAAGCCCAGGGTGAGGGCCGAGCGCTGGTTCGTTCTGACCAGCTCACCGATCGGCGGGAGCACTTTCCGGTAACACCGCTCATCCGCCACCACGGGCGTCAGCGCCGTTAGCGTGGCGTTTTGCAGCCACCAGTCCTCGTGCTTGAGGAAGGGGAGCAGGAGATCGACGTGCGGCTCGACCCAGTCGGCCGGGGCGTGGCCGATCACGTGCAGCGCGGCGTCCTTGACCCACCACGATTCCTTCGACTCCTTCAGGGAATTGATCGCCAGATCGAAGACTTCCCGGGTAAGCACTTCGGTTCGCTTTTCGCGCCGCAGGATTTCGGCGATCGCCGAGAACATGGCGCGGCGCACTCGTGGATCGTCCGCACGCAGAAACTCCATCACCAGTTCTTTCCGAACCACGCCACCGGGCTTGCGCCAACCGATGTAGCCGCTGTTGATGCCCAAAGCCTTGTTCGCGGCGACGAAGCGGATGGCGTGATCCTGGTGGTGGATGTACTGGCGCAGCAGGTCGTCGCTGACTTGGCCCGAACCGTGCAGCCGAACAATAAAAGCCCGGCTGGAGTCCTTGGCCAGGGTTTCGTGGGAAAGGTCTTGCCGCTTGCCGGCTGCGTCGGGCACGGCTTCCAGCGAGAGGAAGGTGTTGTCCGCCTCGGTTCCCCAGGGCTGCTTCGGCAGTTGGTAAGGCTTGGAGAATTTGCTGCGCGGCGCGCCGCTGATGCGGAGCGTCTTGCGCCCAATGGTGTAAGCCAACGGGTAAGCGGCACCCCAACTCACGTCGTCATAGCCCGCCCCGCCAAGGATCGCGAACGAGCCGTCGAAGCGCCGCGAGAGGTCGTAGTGCCACTGGCGGTTGTCCATGAACTCGCGGTATTGTCGCGGCTTTTTTTCGTGCAACAAGCCCATCGCGGCGGATCGCCATATTTCGCCAATGCCGCCGCCGGTGTGACCGTGCAGCATGAAGCTCGTGGTGTAGAAGCTGGTCATGGCGCAGACGTCGCGCGCCGCGGCATAGACCGACTTCTCACCGTCTGGAGTGAGCGAAGCCGCCGCGGCCATCGCGAAGGCCAAGTTGCCGGTCTTTCCGTTATCGACAAAGCCGACCTCCGGGCGATGGTCGCCGTAGGGATTGCCGCCGCGTCCGGCGTAACGATAAAAGTGAACCAGCGCGCCCAGGAGTGCGTGATCGGGAACGTCCGCGCCGCATTCCTTCGCCAACATCAGGAACGTCACCACCGCGGTGCCGCCCGCATTGAGATGCCCGTTGCCATAGGTAACGCTCGGGACACCGCCCCGGCCGGCCCAGCCGTCGAGATACTGGCCCTTGACCGCATTATCGACCCACCGCTGGATATTCGTCAGGACGGCTTCGTCGCCGGTGCGGAGGTAGTATTCGCAGAGCGGAATCCCACCGTAGCCGAGGTACCAGGCGTATTTATGCGCCGGCGCTTTCCGTGCCCAGTCACGCACGATCTCCAGATCCTGGTCCTCGCCTGTGGAGAGCAAAAACAACATGCCGATGCCCGCGAAGCCTTTGTTCGAACCGGGCTTGGCGAGGTAGTCCGCGAAGTTGCGTACGATCTTGTCCGACTTCGGACAATCGAGCGGCCAGGTTTTGCTGTAAGCACCAAGCACCGGAATCTTCACAACGACCTGCTCGGCTTTCGCGCCCGACTTCTCTTTGACCATGAACTTGAGCACGCCGTCACTCGCCTCGGCCGCGGCCACGATCTGACCGAGTTGGATGCGCGGGTCGATGTCGGCAAGCTTCCGGCCATTGATCGTTTCGATGATCTGACCCACCTTCAGCTTTCCGGTCTCGGCGGCTGGCGAGCCCTCCTCGATATTCTTAATTCTCATCACGAACGCGGGCTGGAGCAGGTCGATCCCCATGCCGACCGGGCCGAAGCGAGCAATGGTTTGCAGCGATTTCGTTTCACTCGGGCGGGTGGAAAAGATCCCCGGGCCCTTGTAAAAGCTCTTCGTTTTCGCCTTCTCCGCGGCGCCGGCGCCGGCACAAGCCAGAAGCATCGATAATGCCAGGCTGATTCGTAGTTCTTGTCGCATCTTATGAGCTCTGTTCTTGAGTTCGCGGGTACGGTGATTGTTATGTTGGTCTGTGTCTCAAGTGCCTTGTCAATGCTTGAATTCAGAATCAGCCGCGGGGCGCAAGCCCCCGGTTGGTGCGACGGTAACCGGGGGCTAACGCCCCGCGGCTGATGTCATTTCTCGGGTAACGTCTTGCCGGTTTTCGGGGCCGGCTTGACCTGGGGGCGAAGACGGAGTGTCACCTTCGAGCCGACCTTGGGAAGTTTGCGGGCATCGACCTGCCACATCAGCGAATCGTTGCCCTTGGCGTAAACGCCCGGCAGGCAGAGCAATTCGTCGCCAAAGGTTACGATGGAGATCACGTTTCCGCTCTGGTCGGCCAGGTATTTGCGCGGGCCGGGGCCGGCGCCGCGGAGATGCGATCCGGCAAAGAGAAACGTGCTGGGAAATTTGACGTCCTTTTTGGCGTCACCACCGTCAGCGTCATCCTGCTCATCCGGGCTCTTACCGGATCGGCTGACGAAATCGCTGATCGGATGCTCGACCATCTTACCGTCCGAGTTTTTGAACACCAGATACACGTCGACGGGATCACCTTTCGGAGGAACATTGATCCATCGCTTTTTCTGTTCACCGACAACTTTGCGCATCGCCGGGTTGCCGTTGTTGGCGCCGAGCAGCAGCAACGCCGCGTGGATGTGCATCGGCCTGGCCGTTACCGCCACGATCGACTCGTGCTCCTTGCTGTCTTTTGTGCAAGCGATCAGCTCGAGGAACCCTCGATCGAGACAGATCGCACTCTCGATGTCGACACACCGCTCTCGGAAGTTGATTACCATTCCGGGCAGCTTCACATTCTTGCCCCCGGACTTGGCGGCAATCTTCCCAGGCTTCGGCTCTTCGCCCGGCGCAGGTTCGGCTCCCCCGCTCGCGCTAGAGAACAGCGTCAGCGCCATCGCGAAGATCGCGGCGCATAGCAATCGTGTTCTGCTGCGCGGCGTCATAGGATGTCTCCAGTGGGCGGGAGTTTGTGTTTCACTTTGGGCGGCGGGCCGACCGTTACTCTCGCAAACACAAACTGCTGGTGGGTAGGTGCTTCCGATTATATCAAACGACAACCTTGTTTGCGGGAAGAAAGCCACTGTTTTGCGGACACCTCGGTGATGCGCGGGTCGAAACCTCAGTCGGAAACGTGAAAAAACTCGGCCCACCGTGAAAACAGGTGTTCATCAACTGCATGGACGAGCCGTGCCAGAAATGGTCGACAATTCCCGGGATACTATCGAGATCGATCACACGGCGTCAGTCAGTTTCGCGGAGCTGCACGATTCCAACAGCCGCGGTACGTGAAGGCACTGGCGGATTCTGAAATCTCCGCATTCGGTTTTCATTCGCCGGCGCAGTAACTGGCCGTCTTCTCAGGCTGCTTCCGCAGCCGCAGCGTCATGCTCCCGACGGTGTCCACCGCGCTTGGTCAGTGGGACTTGTTCGTTTTCGTCCTGCTCCACTCGCGGAGCGGCGTGTTTTTTTGAACACGGCCGCCACGCCGGGCGGTCCCAATCAGACAGGAGACCGTTCGAGTTTCTCGAAGAGCATCCGATCATTCGCAACTTGTCGCAGTACGCAGACATCATCCGCGTCGATTTTAGAAAGGAAGCTACCCGATCATGAATGAAACGCTTTTAACCGCGCTGCGCAAGCTGCGTCTTTCGGGCCTGGCCGAAACGCTTGACGTGCGTCTGCACGAGGCCAGCGGCAACCGTCTCAGCCATGCTGAGTTTCTGGAACTGATTCTTCAAGATGAGATGCTCGTGCGGCGGCAACGCGCGATGCGATGGAAGGTCACGCGCGACCATGATGACCACGAATCGGCCGATCGAAGACTGGGGCAAGCTGCTGGGCGACGTCGCCACGGCGACGGCCATTCTGGACCGCTTCCTGCACCACTCCGAGATCATCACCATCACCGGCAAAAGCTATCGTCTGCACAGCCGGCGAGAAGATTCAAAACCAGCCAAAGCGCCCCCCGGGTCCGATGCCGAACAACAGAGTGGGCTCCCCAACAAGGACTAAAACCACCGTCAACCCTGGTTTTGGTGGGCGCTTACGACCAGCCCGCCAGTGATGACATGCCAGCGGCTCCAGACCTCTGCAACCAAGCGACGGTAGATATTCGCGCAAGCGTCCTTGGGTGTGTGTTCAATGTGACGATGCCCAACGAACCACCGTTCGTTGAGCTTGGAGAATCATTTGTCGCCGCAATGGAGGCAACGCTCGCTACAGGATTCGTCAGGGGACTAGCTGCCCACGAACCGAAATTCAGCGTGACCATTAGGCAGTCTGATTTCTGCGAGGAGCCATTCGAATTCTCTGTTGAAGACGAATCAGACTGTCCTCATCTAACCATCGCATGTCGGAAATTTGATCCTGACGAAATCAGTATTGAACAACAGAAAGAATTGAAAAGACGGCTCGCGGAGATGGTTGCACTGACCATCGGTTACATCGTGATTCCCGATGAGCAACGGATCGAGGAGTTGTTTCGTGACGACGCCGCCCTTTCGCGTGCCATCGACTTCACCAGCAGTTTCCAGGTAATAGGATATGTCCTTGGGAAGGACCGCAAGCGCCACGTATCCAGTTGGATTAGTGAAACCGACCAGGAATACCAGATCGGGCGCGAGCAGCCGTGGGACGCAGGCTGCCCGCGCCAGGAGCAAGATTCGGAGACATTGCGTCCCCCACTACCCGAATCGTCACGACCTGAGGGAGTGAAATCCCGACAACATTTGCAGACGGCGCGTCACTCGAAAATAAAGACTCTGTCGCTCACTCGCGTGTCGCTCTGGGATAAAGCAGAGTGGAACGGGCTAGGATTCGTGGTCTTGCCGGACTCACCGCTCATTCTGGCTCTTCTCTTTGGGAAACGTGAGCCGGCACGTCAGATCTTCAGCTCGTGGAAACGAGACTTGGGAGAGATCGATGAATCTGAGGCTCTGCGTATCTCTATTATCCGGCACATAGACAAGCACCACCCGCATCACTACCGCGTTGTGCTTGGTTCAAATGTGGAACGCGCCAAGCTCCGGAAAGACACCCCGTTTTTTACGGTAATGCAGCGTGTGAACACAATGACCCCAAATACCAGCCAGAACGTCGATTCTTTCCTGGAAGCCTACCGAAGTGTGGGGGCGTTTTGTGTCGCGCCTGCAGTTGTTGCTGTTGACGGTCAATATCCGGAGCCAATTGGCGACTTCAGCATCTTGAAGCGAGAGTTGATAGTACGGGAAGCATGGGAAATTGGAATCAACGACATTGATGGAATGGGACTTCTGCCGGACGACGAACCTTTCATTCCAGACGACGTGAGCGACGCCCCAGTCAATAAGTTGCTGGAATTGATGCGAGATCAGTCATCAAAGGCAGACCCGAAGTTGTCGAAGGCTTCAAAAAAAGCTTCGTTGTCACGGGCTCGCAAAGAAAAACGGAAAAGAGAGAAGCGAAAGAGAGGTCAGACTCGAAAGTCGCGCCGAAAAAAGTAAATATGTTTGAGCCACGGGCTAGTTCAACGCACGATACGCGCGTCGGGTCCGAATCGGCGCCCAGCCATGGACGCTGATAGTGCCGGTCGTCGTCCAAAATCGTAGCAAGACGCCCTGTCATCTGGCCGGGTTTGAAATCAACGTGGTCATCAACGGCCGCCTGCGTTGGACGAAGCAGGCGGGCGGGGTGAGCGAAGAAGACCGTTTCCCGGGATGGGATCTAACGGACGGTAGAGCGTCAAAGCGCGTCGTGCGGTTTCCGGGGCTGAGTCGCACGGAAGTCGAGGAGCTGTTGCAGGCACCAGGGGGATTGGAAATCGCGATCGACATACCCGCCGCTTCGCTCGATGTCCGGAGATACGCCGAGCCGCGACAGAAGTTTCCCCTGGAACAAGTTGTCGCAAAATGTGCCGTGCTGGATTTGGCGGCGCCCGAGGCAAGGCGGCTGTACGTCAGCGCCATCGCCGAAGACGGTGCGACCGGTTTGCCACTGGAAGAGTTCCTCAATCGTGTGACACCTGGTTCCACGATAACATGGAAAAACGGCCCAACCGGAGATTATCTCGCCCTGTTTCAGGACAAGCCGGGGACCGACCTTCCGTTGCCAAATCTTCGCTCGCGGGGAATGTGGCTGATCGATTGGATTTCCGGCAACGCCGTGAGTACGTCCGCTCCAC
>JADFKK010000327.1 GCA_022564995.1 Planctomycetota bacterium
ACCCATCTAACATTCCTCCTCTACTCTACCGGGCAGTTTTTTTAGGACCAAGTCGATTCGTGTTGCCTCGTAGGTTGCGGCCAGCGTGTTGACCTCAAGAATCCCATCGGCCCCATGGTTGGTAACTCGGTATCGTTTCGTAAGTTAACCGTGCTATCACGGCCCCAAGTGGCGCTGTCCGACTACTTCCGCCGCCTAAATACCTTTTGCGTCGCCAAAATCCCCTCGCCCAGCCGGTCGATCTCTTCGCGGGTGGTGTAGAGGTAGAAGCTGGCGCGGGTGCTGGCGGTGGTGCCGAGGCGCTCGTGCAGGGGTTGGGCACAGTGGTGGCCGGCGCGGACGGCGACGCCGTGGCGGTCGAGAATCTGGGCGACGTCGTGGGCGTGAATCCGGTCGAGCAGGAAACTGACGATGCCGGCCTTGTGCTCGGGCGCGGGGCCGAGAATCGTCACGCCGTCGATCTGGCCCAGCACTTCGTGGGCGTAAACGGTCAGCATCCGCTCGTGGGCGGCGATGGCTTCGATGCCCACCTCGCTGACGTAGTCAATCGCCGCGGCCAGTCCAATCGCCTGGGCAATCGGCGGCGTGCCGGCCTCGAATTTGGTCGGCGGTTCGGCGGGCGTGAAGCGATCCAGAAAGACCTCGTCGATCATGCTGCCCCCGCCCAGAAACGGCGGCATCGCCGCGAGCAGTTCCCGCCGGCCGTAAAGCACGCCAATGCCGCTGGGGCCGAGCAGCTTGTGCCCGCTGAAGGCCAGAAAATCGACCCCGCTGGCCTGCACGTCCGTCACCTGGTGTGGCACGCTTTGGGCCGCGTCGACGAGCACGAGCGCCCCGGCCTCGTGAGCCCGCCGGGTGATCTCCTCGATCGGGTTGATCGTGCCCAGCACGTTGGACACGCCGGCCAGCGCGACCAGCTTCGTCCGCTCGCCGAGCAACGTGTCCAGCTCATCCAGCACCAACAGCCCGTCGTCGCTGATCGGCAGATGCCGCAGCCGGCAGCCGGTCCGCTCGGAGAGCTGCTGCCAGGGCACCAGGTTCGAGTGATGCTCCATCACACTCAGCAAAATCTCGTCGTCCGGCCCAATGTTCGCATCGCCCCAGCTACGGGCCACCGTGTTGATCGACGCGGTGGTGCCGGAAGTGAAGACGATCTCTTCGACACTGCGGGCGTTAATGAAACCGCGGACCTTTTCGCGGGCCTGTTCGTACAGGTCGGTGCTCCGCTCGCTGAGCCAGTGGATGCCGCGATGGACGTTGGCGTAGTCGTTTTCGTACAGGTCGCTGATCGCGCGGATCACGCTGCTCGGCCGCTGCGTGCTGGCGGCGTTGTCAAGAAACGAAAGCGGCTTGTCCTTGTGGATCGTCTGGGCGAGGATCGGAAAATCGGCCCGCAGACGTTCGACGTCGAGGCTGGCGGCGGCAGTTTTCGTGGAGGATTCGACGCTGGTCATGGCGATTGCTCCGTCGCGCCCGCGTTGGCATCGGCACGGGTGTCGAGCGGCGAATAGACGGCCGATTTAAGCACTCGCCAGGGCAGCAGACAGCACTTTTGACGCATGGGCGTGAGCCGGGGGCCGAACAATTCGAGCATCTCGGTGGCCTCGAAGGCGTTGAGTTCTTCCAGCGTCTTGCCGTCCATCCGTTCGGCCAGCATCGAGGCCGAGGCCTGACTGATGCAGCAGCCGGTGCCTTTGAAATAGACCTGTTTGATCCGTCCCGTCTCGTCGAGTTCCAACTCGTAGCGGACCACGTCTCCACACAGCGGGTTCTTGCCCTCGTCGGCGTGGGTCGCGCGCGGGCAGCGACCGCTATGATACGGATCCTCGTAGTGGTCGAGGACGTGCTCCTGATAGATTTCTTCTTCGTCGGAATCGAACATAGGTGGGGAGAGGGAGGGGTGGGACGCAGGTGAATTCGCAAGAATTCAGTCCACACGGGAAATGTTGAATTCTTGTGAATTCAGCTACTCTCAGTCTACGGCAGCCGCCCGTGGGTGACAAGCGGCGTGATCTTCGCCCGCGCTGGCCAGAAGAGTAGCGCGAAGATCGACAGCAGCACCTGAAAGCTGGCCACGACGATCGGATGGGGCGCGGGGATGTCGTGCTGTCGAGTTACGAACCAGTTCGTGTTGCGCTGCCAGCCGTCGGCCGTTTTGCGCCAGTGATCGTCCTCGATCGCACCGGCACGGCCCTTTTCCGGCGGGCTGTTTATCACCGCCAGAGCGGCTCCGGCCGCCAACAAAATCAGCACGATCACCACGATGCGGTTCAAGGGAAGCCTCTTGTGGAGAGGGAGAAATTTGGGCCGGCACGATATCCCTACCCAATGCAACCGCCGGGCCGAGATGCTGCGGCCACATGCCATCGGGGCGCAAGAACTGTCGGCTTCGTCACTTACGGCACCGATCGAGGTTACCGGCTCTCGGACGGCGTGGCGTTTCGACAACAGCGCAGCCCTGCTTTATGGTGGCGACCCCGCAACACGCACCGCCGTGCCTTGCAGACGGTATTTTTCTTGTTTGCCATGACACGGTACGTGGCCTAAGTTTTTCAGGGCCAACAGCCAGCGACTCGCACGTCGCGGTGAAGCTGTTGTCATCCGCTGATCGACCATTTCACCGAACGTAAACATTTGCCGTCCATCGCCAAGGAATCGGGGGTACTCCTCAAATGACCAGCGCTACATCTTCTCCTGACCTGCAACGCATCCTCGCCGGGGTTCAACTGCCCGCCCTGCCGCAGAGCGCCATCCGGCTGCTCGAACTGTCGCAAGACCCGGACAACGGCCCGGCCGAGTTCGCCGTGCCGATCGAGTCCGATCCGGGCCTGACCGGCCAAGTGCTGCGATTCGTCAACTCGTCGTACTTTGGGTTCTCGCGCGAGATCGCCAGTGTGAAGCTGGCCATCACGTTGGTCGGCATCCGCACGATCAAGAACTTCTCGCTGTGGAGCGCCGTGTTCAGCCTGATGCCCAATCCCAAGTGTGGTCCGTTCGACCTGAAGAGCCTCTGGCAAGATTCGCTTCGCCGGGCGTTGTTCGCCCGCAAGATGGGCGGCGTGCTGGGCATCAAGGACGCCGAAGATTTGTTCGCCGCGGCTCTGTTGCAAGACATGGCGGTGCCGCTGCTGGCCAAGGAAATGGCCGACGAGTACATCGAACTGCTCGGCAATCGCCAGGATGGCACCATTCGGCTTTCCGACTTGGAACGCGAGCGATACGGCTGGACACACGCCGAGGCCGCCGGCGTGATGGCTCGCGGTTGGAATCTACCGGAAGAATTTGCCGCGCTGATCGACGTTCATACCGACATTGACAAGTTGACCGCGAGTGCCGAGGCAAAACCGGGAGAGTTGGCCGTGGCGCTTTCTGCCTTGCTGCCGGCCGGGAGCGATCCAGCTTGGCAAGAGCATGAAAAGTTCGAGCAGATTTTTGCGAGTCTCTCGGCCCAACGCGATGCCCCGTCGATTGCCCAAATACTTGGCGAGGTTGACGATCAGTTCGCCGAGTTTGCCCCCGTGCTGAAATTGGCCACGCCTGCCAAGTCGCTGATTGATTGGCATAACGACGACCAGGTGGAGTGAGTTTGTCGGGCGATACTGGCGGGTGATTTCTCGAGACGGCGATTGGAAAGACTCATGCCCTAAGGCACCACGGCGTTACCACAGCCTACTTGCCGCCGGATAGAATCGCGGCCATTAGCTTTTTGGTTTGATCTAGCGATTTGGCCGATGCGGCGCAGCCGGCCGACAGCGGCCCGCCTTCGCGTTTGGACGTGCTGACGCCGAAGTACGATTTGCCTTTGAAGGTGTACTCGTGTGACCAGAATTGCGTCTCGCCGTATTTAACGGGCTTGTCCGGAACACCGCCGAGGATGCGCTGCGGGGGCACGCGGTTGGGATGGCCCTCGGCCCAATTACGGGCGATGTTACCGGCCTTAGCCGTCGCGGCCTTGTCGGTGCCCTCGCGCAAATTGTCTCCGCCCGAGGCGCTCTTGATGAATGCCTCGCCGGCCCAAAGGGCGATGGTCGGGGTCATTTTTCCGTCGCTCTTACCCTGCAGGATGCAGACGGCGTGATGGTCGCCTTGCTCTTGCTTGACGACCTTCCAGCCGGCGGGCAACGAAAAACTGAGTTTGTGCCGGTCGAAGTTGATCTGCTTTCCGCCGCCGGCCTTGGGTTGGTCTTTCGGCGGCGTTGCTGAGGCGGACTTGACCGTGATGCGAATCGCCACCTTCTTGCTATTGGTCGACGCCACGACGGCGACACCCGTCTTTAATTGGCTGGCGCTGGCGGCCTTGCCGTCGATGAAGATCTTCGTTTTCGTCGTCACGCGGACGTCAATCGTCTTGCCGTTGGCCTTGGTAATGACAATCGTCGCCTCGGCCTTGCGGATTTCGCTCAGCGTGCCACGCACGATGGCGGCCGAAAGCGGCCCGGTGGAAAGCAGCAGGGCGAGCGAGACAAGGACGATGGTCGTAACGGAGGCGGGGCGGGGCATAGGAATCTCGCGGAGATGGCGGGGGATGGACAGAGAGCAATCCAGTATAGAGAAGATGGAACTGCAAATGCAAATCGGACTTTGTAGGAGGCGTCTCCGACGGCGACCGAAGGGGCCTTCGCCCGACTTCGCTTGGCCTGTTATCGCGACGGACGATACAGAGCTTCATGGAATCGCGTTTCAAAGCAGAAGACTGGAGACTGGACAAGTCAGAAGCAAAGTTTCCCCAGTCCCCAGTCCCCAGTCCCCAGCCTCCAGTCCCCAGCCTCCAGCCTCCAGCCTCCAGCCTCCAGCCTCCAGTCCCCAGCCTCCAGCCCCCGAACGCCTTACGCGGCATCGTTCCTCAAGCCCTAACGCCGTAGCATTACAACGTCTTCAGATACTCAACCAAATCGGCGATCTCTTGCCCGCTTGGCTTGCCGTGGAGTTGGTGGCGGTGTTTGCTGAACACTTCTTTCAGCGTTCCAGAGCGGTTGTCGTGAAAGTACGGACCGCCTTGACTAACGCCGAGCAGCGAAGGCGGGTTGAAGTCGGTGTTGCCCTGCTTGTCGCGCAGGCCCACGTCGTAGACGTCGGCCGAGGTGTAGCTGGGCGGCTGGTGGCAATCGGCGCACTGCTGCCGGGCGAAGACCGCCTTGCCGCGGGTGGCCGATGCGGAGTCGAGTTGGCCGGTCGCGGATGCCAGCGACGGTGGCGGCGGCAAGCTGCGCAGATACGCCGCCAACGCCTTGACCTGATCGCCCGAGAGCTTCGGCCCCTGCATCGTCTTACGCGTCGAGTTGCGGATTTGACCTTCCAGCGAAGTGGCCTTGCCGTTCCAGGCCCAGGGCCCGCTGCGGCCGACGCCGCGCATCGTCAGCACCCGCTTGGACGTTCCGAACGAACCGTCGCTCATGTTGTCGTTCAGCTCGCCGTTGGTGTGGCCGTCAACGTGGCAGCTATTGCAACTGAACCAGCCGTCGAGCGATAGCCGGGCGTCGTAAAACAACATCTCGCCGCGATCGGCCAGCGACAGCTTCGGTTGCTTTCCGAGCGAAACCGTTTCGATCACCTTCCGCTCGCCGACGTCGACGATGGAGATCGAATCGCCGAACGTGTTGGCGACGAACGCCCGCCGGCCGTCGCCGCTGAGCAGCACGGCGGTCGGTCGCTGCCCGACGTTGATCCGCTGCAGGCTGAAATCTCCTTCGCGTCCGATGGCCAATTGGCTCATGCCGGCCAGCACCACGACGACCTGGCCGTCGGGCGCGATCGCCACTTCCGCCGGGTCGCCGGTCGCCGACGTCGAATCGCCCAGCGGATGGCCGTGCCCGCCGTCGAGCAGGTCGCGATCGGGCGAGAGCACGTTGTCCAACACGAGCCACCGCAAGTCGTTGGTCATCAACACGCCCCAGTGGACGTCATTGCGGTTGGTGGTCGAAAGATTGTTGAGCGTTTGGTGGGCAATGAGGAACGTTTTTCCATCCGGCGTTGTGGTCATGCCGCGAATGTTATGGGCCGGCAACGTGCGCGTGGCGATCAGCTTGTTATTCACCGCGTCGATGATCGCCAGCCGGCTGCCGAACGAGTCGGCGACGATCAGCCGCGTATCGTCGCGAACCAGCAAGGCTTTGCGCGGGGCGAAGGACAGCGGGATCACTTTGGTGACCTTGGGGTTCGCGCCGGCGGCCTTGCCAAGCGGCGAAAGATCGACCACCGACAACCGACGCGACCAAAGCGAGGTGACAAACGCCTTCGACCCGTCGGCCGTGACCTGCACCTCGACCGGCGTGTGCGCCACGGTGACTCGGCCGACCGTTTTGAGGGACCGCCCGTCGCGTCGCAGCACAATCAGCCGATGCGCCGCCTCGTCGAGCGCGATCAGATACGGCCCGCCGGGCACCGCCACCAGATCCGAAAGCTTCTCAGCCACGTCATGCTCAGCCACCACGCGGGCCGCGCGGGTGTCGATCAACGAAACGCTGCCGGCGCGGCGATTGGCCACCAGCAGCAGATGCTCCTTCTCGACCAGCACCATCGCCACCGGGCGGCGCAGGCGAGGCTGGGCAATCGGCGCCGTTTTTTTCGGGGCCGTCGCACCGTCGTTCGGCCTGGCCAACAACGCCCCCAGCGCAGCCGCCGAGGCAAGCATCATCAGCCAGATTACCCGACCTCGGCAACAGTCGAACACTCGTCCCATTGGTGCTTTCCCCAACAAGCGGCGGCCTCCCCCGGCGACGCACGCGTTCGCCTCGACACGTCGGCCATTATATCGCATCAAGCCGAAGAGCGGCAATTTCGGCTATTTTCCTAATGTGAATCGGCGCCAGAAAGAAGCGGTGGGTATGAAGGAAATGCGGCCTGGGAAATCATGAGTGATCTTTGCATACGCGACACGAACAGCCTGCGTGAGTGTTATGGCGCACCCCGACAACGCCGCGATTGCCCCTGTCAAAGCGATCATAGATGCGGTTAAACAAATCGGTTTCGCCATTTTCAAAGAATCTCCGTATCGCAAATCCGCATAGGTCGGCTATTTGTACCATCGACGTAAGATGACTGTCTACGAAAAATGGTGTTTCCACGATGTGGTCAATATCAGTCCATTTCGTCCCCTGCTTGTGAAATCGCCGCATCAGATCGGTCAATCGGCGCGAGACGGTTTGGTTGTTGTCCTGAACCAAGAGGCCGTAGAGTGTCGTTCCCAAGGAGCGTCCCTTGTTTCGCAAAAAATACTCGTATCTCTGTACCACTTCTGTGAACGCATAATCGAACAAATGGTCGAACCGCAGGTTTGACGAATAAACGAAGCTCTTGTCAGCGGCCTCTGCGAAAATCCGGGCGTCCTGCCACCGACCGATCGTGTCGGCTACTTTACGCAACAGGCTGACCCGCTGTACGTGCGTCAGATGAATATAGGCGTCCGACTTTCGGTAATTGCGCTGTGCGGATTTGAGTTGCTTTCTCGTTCCGCTGGCAGCCAACCGCAAGAGGTGGCCCTTCCGGCGCTGTTTTACGGCGGCTCTGCGCTGTGCAAAATCAAGGTGATCAAAGCCTGAAATATGCTCCTGCTCCGGATACCGACGATGCATCCACGCCGTATGAATTTCTGCATTTTCCAGCCCAAGCGGGACTTTGCACCTGTTAATGGCCTTTTCCATCCACTTCCATTGTTCGGCCTGAACGGCGAACCCAACCAACACAAAGTGTGTCGTAGACACGTTTTCCGTCACGCCGGACTCGTCTAAGTAGCACATATACATGATCGAGATACCAAATACTGTTGACAATCAGTCGATTGGAACCGATAATCAGACATGCGACTGGGCCGAGACGCTATGCGCCTCCCGCGGGTCCGTTTCGGACTCGCCCCAGACGCTTTTTTTGTGCGCCGAGCGTTCCAGCCATTCACAATCGCGTTGAGCATCCGTTCAATAGGCCATGTTCCGTCGGTTATTTCGCTCGTATCACCAGCGTCGTCCTTAGCGTCACTTGTCGCCACCGCAAGAAGCCATTATGGCGCACTGCGGTGGAGATTGGCAATTTCGGTTACCGGCGGCGGCTCACGCCCCAGCCTTTCGGCCTTGTCCTTACGACGCCTCAATCGTTGGATGGCCCCAATTTCCCCCCCCAATTTCCTGCCCCAATTTCCTCAGTCAGAGATCACACCATCGTCATCGTTTTTGGCGCCTTTGACCGTTTCGGAGTGAGCCAGCGAAGCGCGAGGCGACCGCTCGCCCAGTAGTAATAGAACACCGCGAATCCAGACACGATGTTCAGCGTCGCGAGAGGCAACACGCCGCTAATTGGACTTTCCGGTTTGGCTCGCATTCCAATGTAGTAGACAACGCCAATAACTACCGCTAGTACTGAGAGCACGATAATCGTCTTTTGAAAAACCAGCGAGGGTGACTCGCTGGGGAGTTCAAATCGCTTTCGCAATTTTCGCCCGATAAACTCTCTTCCTTCCGCGCGACATTCTGCTTCGAAGTTGTGCCAAAACAGTACGACGACCACTTTTCCAGCAACGATCCGAACTCTCTTACTTGACCACGCGATTCGCTCGACGTCATCCCATTGAATGGATGTGACTTGACTGCGGCATGGAATGGATTCGAGCCTGTCGCAGAACAAGTTCCAGCTTACAATCGATCCGTCCTTTCGCAGTTGACGAAGAACGACGAACGTAACCATCGCAGCGCCGAACACCAATATCAGTACAATCCAATTTCCGTTTTCACCAATGCCTGCGGCGAAACACTTTATTGCCGCACAGAGAAAAACGAAAAAAAATCGCGGCGACGAGTTGCCCGCAGATGTTCTCACCAATCGCGGTCGGTTTTTCGGCAAGATGAACAGGTCTCGCTGTACCTGCGGGTGTTTCATTGTTCGTAGACTGAGGCATTTGTCTTGACCTTTTTGCGTGAGAATAACACAGATGATCTATTCCGCAATGCGCTATGCCGTCGAGATGGATCACTTCGACGCTACACCAAACTCGGCGCCCTCATTTGGTTCGCAATCTGGATCGGAATGATTTGGTTATTCGGTCGACACCGTGGGTTGTCTTTTCGAGGCCTCCGTAGGAAACGGGGCCAATCAATGGATGGTCCCTACTCCGCCTGCCCCTACTCCACCTACTCCAGGCCCCGTCAATTCGGATTAGAGAGCATGACCTGCGTTACTTATCCCCAAAGTCGACCTTTGGCACCTCGCGGGCCTCTTCTTCGATCTTGAAGTATTCGGCCGCCTCGACGCCGGCCATGTTGCAGAACGTGCGGCCGAGTAACTTACGGGTGTAGCTGTTCAGTGCGAGGACCGAATCGTTGTAGCGTTTGCGCGCCACGGCGAGACGGTTTTCGGTGCCTTCAAGCTGGTCCTGGAGTTTGAGAAACGACTCGTTCGATTTGAGTTGCGGATACGATTCGCGCAGCAGCAGCAGGCGCGAGAGGGCCGACTCGACCTGGCCGGCGGCCTTGGCCTTCTCGGAGACGGAGCCGGCCTGAAAGTAAGCCTTGCGGGCCTCGGCGACGCCCAAGAAGATCTTTTCCTCCTGCCCCGCGATGCCCTTGACGGTGGCGATCAGGTTGGGAATCAGATCGAATCGCCGCTGCAACTGGTTCTCGACCTGCGCCCAGTCGGCACCGACCTGTTCGTCCAGCCCCACGGCCTTGTTGTATCCGGTATAGACACAGCCGCCGCCTAAGAGGACCACGGCCGCTAAGACGCCAAGAACAATGAGCAATGCCTTCATGATTTTCTCTTGTGTTGTTAGGCGATGGTCGACGTTCATCGACGGGAATTCACGCCTAGGTTATTCGTGCGATCCGCAGTTTTATTTAGAAGCCTAATGGTACGGGGCCAGGTTTTGAAGACCGATGCCGTGTAAGGGGTTCGGGGACTGGAGGCTGGAGGCTGGGGGCTGGGGAAACCTTGCTTCTGACTTGTTCGGGTACTAGGGGCTGGGGACTAGGGACAGCCGTTTATAGCTAGCATTTTACGCCGTTTGAGGACTGAATTCGTTTCTTTAGGATACGCGCGGTGGAAACATGACGTCGGTTTTTCTTGCTCATTTTCTTGTCGGGATTTTTCTTGGGACGCCAGGGGTTCTTGGCATACCGGCTGAGGCGAATGCGCTTG
>JADFKK010000038.1 GCA_022564995.1 Planctomycetota bacterium
GGAAGGTCTGCTTGCCGAAGAAGTAAACCTGGGCCTGGAAGGGCGACTTTTCCCAGGGGATGGTGAGCAGCCGCGTCAGGAACGGCACGTTGGCCGTGGTCAGCGTGTGCCGCCCGGGTCCGAAAATATCGAGCGCCTTGCCGTCGCGAAAAAACACGGCCTCCTGGTTCTGCTGCACGATCAGTTGGGCTCCGAGTTTGATGTCGGCCGAGCCCTGCGACGGCACGCGATGCACCAGCGAGCGATTCGACTCGTCGAAAAACTCAATCACTTCCAGCCTGATGCCCATGATGTGGTTCCTCTCTTTATTGGTGAATTGTAGGAGGCGTCTCCGACGGCGACCGTAAAGACGGTTAGGGGGTTGCACATGAAAAAGTTGAGTACATTCACGAGATCTGAAATCCGAAGCACGAAATCCGAAACAAATACAAAGCACAAATGTCAAAAAACTCTCAAATGTCCGACGTTTTTGACATTTGAGATTCGGATTTTTGATTTGTTTCGGATTTCGTGCTTCGGATTTGAATGGCAAGACTGCGCAACTTGTTTCTTATTTCTGCGCGGGTTCGAACATTTCCGGTCGCCGTCGGAGACGCCTCCTACAGCTACTCCAATCCCCGCAGAATATCCTCTCGATCATCCCAGGCCCGTTCCAACTCGTCGACCTGCCGCAGCAGCGGCGGAATCAACTCGGCGGCGCCTTCGACCTTGTCGGCGAGCGCCTCGACGGCCGTGCTGAGCGTCTCGACCTGTTCGATGAGCGACACGTCGTGGGCGTATACTTTGTCCAAGACGCCCTCGTCGATGCGGACCAGATCGAACATGCCGCTGTAACCCTGCATGGCCCCGGCGATGCGGCCGATGAGCTTGTCGAGCCGGCCCCGCAAACGGTCGCACAGCGGCAGCGCGTCGATCGAGGCCGCGTCGGCCAACGCGCGGGAGAAATCGTCGAGCCCACGCTTCGATCGCCCCAAGCGGTCGGCCAGCCATTTGCGCTGCAAGGCGTCGCTGTCGCGGCGATACTCCTTCTCCAAATAGCCGCGGAAACCGGGGATTTTGCGCAGGATAGACTCGACCCAGGGCCGATTCTCCATATGTTCGCTAGGTTCTGGCATGGGAGTCTCCGAGCGGTTCGGTGGGGATTGCGTCACTAAAGTATTCGCTCGCGAGGAGTGATTATTTGGCGGAAAATACGGGGAAAAATGGAAACGCTCAACCGCGTACCATGCCGCATCATACCGCACCGAGCCGGCAGGGGAAGTGTCGCGGAGGTATCATACGGCCAAGCTCGTCTGGCGACGCCACCGACCCTTTGCTATAGTCCCCCGGCTTTTCCTGGCTGCCAAGCTACGCGCGTCGTTTCACAGGTCAAACTGCCTACCGCCATGCTCCGTCGATATCAAAATCTCCACGCCGCACGATCGGCAGGTATTTGCCTGGCCTGCCTCGGATGCCTGCTCGCGCTCGCCGGGTGCAGCAGTCTGTCGACGCCTTGGAGCCCTGCGCCGCCCGATACGGCCCCGGGCGTCGTCGCGCCCAGCAAGACGCTGTCGGAGCTGAAAAAGCTGGCGAAGCAGGCGAAGGGCGCTTCGGTCGACCAGAAGCGCGCCACCAGTGAAAAACTCACCGAGATGATCAAACGCGAAGACGATCCGATCATTCGGGCGCAGATCGTCCGCACGCTAGGACATTACGACACCCTGCTGGCCGGCGAAGTGCTGGCGGCAGCACTGCTCGACAGCGAGCCGCAGGTGCGCGTCGCCGGCTGCGAGGCCTGGGTTCGGCGTGGGGGAAAACAGGCCGTCGACGCGCTGAGCGGCGCGCTGGACAAGAAAAATCACATCGACGTGCGCCTCGCCGCGGCCAAAGGCCTGGGAGAACTCGGCGATTCTCACGCCGTCGCTGCGCTGGCCGATGCTTTGGGCCAGGCCGATTCAAGCTGGCAACGTACCGACCCGGCGCTGCAATATCGCATCGTGCAATCGCTCGAGCGAATCTCCGGCCAAAAATACCACAACGACTTCGCGGCCTGGCAACAGTATGCCCGCGGCGAGCGTCCGCCACATGTCGCGCCCGCCAAAGAATCTCTGGCCGACAAGATGCGGCGATTCTCTCCTTTCTAGGTCGTAGGTTATGCTTTAGCATAACATGGCCTCCTCAGCGCCGTGGCGGACACGGTTGTTATGCTAAAGCATAACCTACAGGTCTCTGGTGGGTGACCGGTTCTTGGATGTATAATTCACAAGTGCTGCTGCCGATCGTCGGTTGGCTGCCCCGAAGAATCCCCGAGAATCGAAAGAGTCAGAACAATGCGTCTGTCTGTGCTCATCGTAACTTGTCTGTTGATCGCTGGTGTTGTTTCTGCACAGGACGTTAAGTCGGATGTGCCGCCGAAGAACCCCGGCCTTCCGGCCGCGGCTAGGGTCGAAGATGGCGCGGACGATGGCCTCGCTTCAGAAGAATTGACGGCGGAACTTAAGAAACTAAAAACGCTGCTTGCCAAGGTTGACCAAGTGCTCGCCGTGTACAAGCGGCGGCAGCTCAACACCCGCGATCACAGCCCCTGGGAGGTGATGCACTCGCTGGTAGCTTACGGTTGCGACACGGAGATATTTCGCGGCGGCCCCGGCGGTAAAAAAGTCAACGCCATCGGCTGGCTCTGCTGGAGCGGCACCTGTAACCGGCAGCAGTTGATGTATCTCGACGGCAATCGCCCGGTCGCCGCGCAGGGTCCGGGAGTGCAGGGCCACGATGGACAGTTTCTGGCGATGCTGGCCCAGTCTCGCGTGAACATCAATTACCCGCTCAAGGTTGGCGGGCGCGACTTCGCGGTGCGCGATTTGGTCGAAAGCGAAAAGCTCGGCTGCCGATCTGGCAGCGAATTGACTTTTCAATTGATCGGCTTGGTGCATTATCTCCCCTCCGACGCCGAGTGGAAAAACAGCTACGGCCAAACGTGGAACATCGAGCGTTTGATCCGCGAGGAGATCGCCCAGCCGATTCGCGGCGCCACCTGCGGCGGATCGCATCGACTGTTCGGACTGGCCTACGCCGTGCGAAAGCGCCAGCAGCGCGGCGAGCCGATCGACGGTGAGTATCGTCGGGCGCAAATCTACATGAACGACTTCCACAAATACGCCTACAAACTTCAAAACGACGACGGCAGCTTCAGCACCGCCTACTTCCGCGGGCGTGGTTCTGATTCCAGCCGAGATCAGCGACTGCGCACCACCGGCCATGTGCTCGAATGGCTGAGCTTTTCGGTGCCCGAGGAGGAATTGACCGACCCGCGAATGATGAAGGCGGTCAACTATCTCGCCGGGATTCTCCTCGCAGGGCAAAACCGACGCTGGGAAATCGGACCGCAAGGACACGCCCTGCACGGTCTGATGATTTATCGCCATCGGGCGGGAAAGCGATTTGCCGCGGACAAGCCGGCCGAGGCGAAGGATCGGTAGGGTGAGCTGCAAGGCGCTAGCCGCGGGTTTTGTGAGGGAAAACATTACATCGATTCACCGGCGGCTAGCGCCTTGCCGCTCAAAGTAAGTGCCCCCGGGCTGACGCCCGCGGCTCGCCTCTTTTTCCGCCACGCACGATGCGAATCTTTCTCTATGAATTCATCACCGGCGGTGGAATGTTCGGTTCCGACGAGCCGGTAACCGCGTCGCTATTGCGCGAGGGCAGGGCGATGATCGCCGCGCTAGCCGAGGATTTCGCCGCGATCGAGGGCGTCACGGCGATCACGATGCGCGATGCGCGGCTGGAGGAATTCGCGCCGCTGCCCGTCGAATCGCACCGTGTTGACCGAGTCGCACAGCACGGCGAAGTGTTTCGCGATCTGGCGGCCACTAGCGACTGGACGATCGTCATTGCACCGGAAATCTCCGGGAAGTTACTCGAGTGCTGCGAGACCGTCGTGGCGGTCGGCGGCCGATTGCTGGGGCCGCGGGCGAGCATCGTCGAGGTCGCTTCCGACAAACATCTCACGGCTGAGCACCTCCGCAAGGCAGGGCTGACGGTGCCCGAGGGCCGAGCCATCGAACCGGGCGAATTGCCAGTGGGCGCGTTGCCAGGACACCATGTGCTCAAGCCGCGTGATGGTGCCGGCTCGCAAGGGCTTCGCACGCTTTACCCGGGCCAGCCGACAAGCAACATCCGCGTTGAAGTCCCGAGCCGGCTGGAGAGACTGATCGAGGGACAGGCCGTCAGCGTGGCACTATTGTGCGGGCCCGCCGGGCATCTGGCGTTGCCGCCGTGTCGTCAGCGACTGTCGAGCGACGGCACGTATTGCTATCGGGGCGGGTCGCTGCCGCTGCCGCCGGATCTTGCCTGCCGGGCGACGCGGCTGGCTAAGCGGGCGATTGCGACGTTTTCCGGAGTGCTCGGATACGTGGGGATTGATTTGATCTTGAGCGATGAAGAGGATGGCGACGCGGTCATCGAAATCAACCCACGATTGACGACTTCATACGTCGGCCTGCGCGCGGCGACCGACGACAATCTTGCCGAGGCGATGTGGCAAGTGGCCGAGGGCCAAACGCCGGCATTGTCCTTTCGGGCCGAGCCATTAAAATTCACTGCCGACGGAATTATGAACTAATTCGGCACGAGATTCTGGTTCGACAAGGGCGCTTCGCCGCCACCCGGGCTTGTCCCGGTGGAGCGCACGTTATTGCACTACTTCGGCACCCACTATGTCCTTCTTGTCTCGACGCACCGACGCCGCAGGCGTCGGTGCGTCGAGATAGACGTGAGGACGGCACGGTCGGTAGTGCAGAAACCTGCTTCCACCGGGGCAAGCCCGGATGGGGAGCTTTTTTGTCGGGGCTGGCAACGAGGAATCGGACACCGTGGACCACTTAGCACTTGACATCGGCGGGGCAAACATCAAACTGGCCGACGGCCGGGGAATGTCGCGGTCGGTGCCGTTTGCGCTGTGGCGACATCCGGCGCGGCTCGCCGAAACGCTGGCGGAGTTACTTCGCGAGGTGCCGGATTCGACTCGTTTGACGCTGACGATGACCGGCGAATTGGCCGATTGCTTCGAGACGAAACGCCACGGAGTGCGGGCGATTGTATCGGCCGTTGGCGAAGCGGCCGGCGCGAGAGAGATGCGAGTGTTTACGACCGCGGGACAGCTCATCAAGGCGGACGAGGCGATGGAAAACCCGCTGCCGGCCGCGGCGGCCAATTGGCTTGCGCTGGCCACTTGGGCCGGTCGACACGCGCCGCAGGGGCCGGCGCTACTGCTCGACGTCGGCTCGACGACCTGCGACGTGATTCCGCTGGTCGATGGACGGCCCGCCGCGACCGGGCTGACCGATACCGAGCGATTGCTAAGCGGCGAACTGGTCTATACGGGCGTGCGGCGCAGCCCGGTTTGTGCGGTTGCCGCGACACTGCCACACGGCGGCCGAGAATGCCCCGTGGCGCAGGAGTTGTTTGCGACCAGTGGCGATGCGCACGTGATTCTGGGCAATCTGCCCGAAAGCGAAAGCGGCGCACACACGGCCGATGGTCGACCGGCGACGCGCAGTGCGGCGCGCGATCGGCTGGCTCGCTGCATCTGTGCGGATCGCGAAACCTTTTCCGAAGACGACGCCAGCGAAGCGGCTCAGGCGATCGCGCGGAAGCAGTTGGCGATGATCTGCGCGGCAACCGAGAAGGTCGTTTCCCACCTCGGCGCAACGCCGGAGCGCGTTGTGATATCGGGCGAGGGCGAGTTCCTGGCACGCCGCGTGGTCGAACGCGTGGCGCCGGCCGCCGCCCTGGTTTCACTCCGCGAGCGGCTCGGACCGGAAGTTTCGCAATGTGCGACGGCCCACGCGCTGGCGGTGTTGGCCAGAGAGGACTTCGAGTGAACGAATCGGTCCGCGTAGTGAAAATCGGCGGCAGCTTGCTCGATTGGGACGATTTGCCACGGCAACTCGATCGTTGGCTGGACCTTCAACAACCCGCGCGGACGCTGCTTATCGCCGGCGGCGGGCGGTGGGCCGATGCGGTACGCCAAGAGAGCCGCCGCCGCCCGCTCGACCAGCGCACGGCCCACTGGATGTGCATCGACGCGATGAGCATCACGGCCCGGCTCGTTGCGGATTGGATGAGCGATGCTCTGCTGCTCGATGACGTGAACGAGTTTGTTCGTCCGCAGGGGGAAACGCCGCTGGCGATTTTGGACGCGAGAAGTTTCTTGAGAGAAGTCGAGCCGACGCTACCGGGTGAGCGATTGCCCGAAAGCTGGGACGTGACGAGCGATTCGATTGCAGCCCGAGTGGCGCGATACGTCGAGGCCGAGGAGTTGGTGTTGCTAAAGTCGACGTTGCCGTGTGGGCCGGCGATGTGTGGTTCGGCTAATCCGCTAGCGTGGGCGGAGGTCGACTATGTGGATCGGTTTTTTCCCAACGTGACACGCGACTTGCGCCGGCTGCGCTGCGTGGATCTGCGGAGTGACGGATTCGACGAAGTGACTGCGACCTGCGAACACAAAAAAACGGCCGCGCCACAGTGATGTGACGCGACCGTCGGAATCGTCATTCGACCACCGTTAGTTTCTCCACCAAGTCGAGACTTTCTCTCGGTTGGCGGCCTTCTTATGCACGCTGGAAATCGCGGCATCGACTTCGCTGTGCGCGACCACGCTCCAGGGCATGATTTCTACGCCGCCCGAGGCGTTGATCAGCCAGCCGCCGGAGCGGTGGACCGCCCGCACGTGCGAGGCGACCTGCTTGGGCGAATTGAATCGCTCGACATACGGTAGCTCGCGCTCGTTGAGCAGATAGTCGAGCCGCATTCCTGCTTTGCCCGGCAGGTCTTCTTTGAAAATGAGGGCGCCGATGACCGCCAGATCCATGCAGTTTCGCAGTTGAGCGAAGACCGGCATCTTCTCGGCCAGGTCATCATACTTGGCGGTCATGTTCTCGGCCCACTTTTTGGCCGGGGCACTGTCGCTCGAGAGAACCTTGACGCCTGGGCCGCGCAACTTCCAGGTGAGACCTGCTTTGTCTCGCAGCAACGACTTGTAATTGGTCGACATCCACCAACGCGGCATCGCGTTTTTGACTTTGCCGCTCTTGATCAGCGAAAGATACTCGGGCATTCCTCGAACCGGTGATTTATCGAAACCCATGGCCAACCGCTTCATCTGGTAGTCGGCGGTCACCATCACGCGCTCGAAGTGTGTGCCTTGCGGAACGCCCTTGAGCGTGATCGTCTGCGGGCCCATCGCCTTTTCGGCAGCTTCGATCGTCGCCGGATTTTTCAGATTTCGCTGTTTGCGAAAAAATGCCCTAAAATTTGCGACGCCTTCGGGCGTGGGATCGATCGAGCAAGTCAGCGCCCCTCCGCGCGCCGGGCGGGCGGTCCGCAGCGCCACCAGCAGATCGTCGAGCAGCAAGACGGGCCGGCCGGTGGTCACTCCAACCACGTTGCCGTCCTCGGCCACTTTCCAACCTTCGCCGGGGCCGACTAACACGATGTCGTTGTCCTCGGGATAGACCAGCACGTACTTGACGCGTTGCAATCCGCCCAAGAAGCGCAGCTCATCGGCCAGCGGCGGGGCGGGAACCTGCCGGTAGTGCTTCGCCAACGCATCCTGCAGCCGGCGCAGCGATATCTTCCGCAGTGGAATCGATCCATTAAGCTCGGCCGGAGCGCCCTTGATCAACTTGCGGCGAATCTCCAACACGCGTTTGTTGACGGTCGCCGGATTGGTGGTCAACACACCTTTGGCGTCGATCTGCACTCCGCCGACGGCGTTGCGACCAAAGTTACCCTGGTCGATCTGTCCCGCCATCGCCCCAGACCAGGGACCGAGCGCAACACCGAGGGCCATTACAGCGCACAGGGCACGTTTGACGCGATTGCTTTGAACGAACATAACTATGATTCTCCTTGCGATGCGATTCGGACGTCGAAACGTCACCAGCCCCTGTTCCATTTATTCTGGCCGCGTGACTTAAAAAAATAATTCTATAGAGAATGACCCGCTGACCCATTATGAGACCCCGATGCAAGTCACCCCTTGTACTAGGATACGCAATGAAGTACAGATTTTCAAGCCTTTTTGTCGGAATTCGTGGACGCGGGTGAGAGCGCGACCTCATGGATATCGGTCGTTTTCGCCGAGAAAATGGGGGTTTCTCCATTCTTAACGGCCCCCTGATGCGGAGATTTCCGGGAACCTCCGCTGGGCGAAAACTGTGCCTTTGGTCGGATTGGGCCAACGAGGGCCGGCCGTGGCCCGCGCCGAAAGAACCTCGGATCACCCCCAAATCGCCCCCGTCTGATCGACCGAGCACATTGCCCGGCACTTGATCGTTATGCCCGCGCGTTTGTATGGTGAATAGTGAGATAGGCGAACCGATCTATGCTTGCTTACCTGGTTATTCGCGAAGGCACCAAGTGGTCTGACGTGTACCGTCTGATTCCCGGTCAGACGGCGACGATCGGTCGTGCGCCGACCAACCAGATCGTCATCAAGGACGAACGCTGTAGTCGCGACCACGCCGAAGTGTTTCTCTCCGAGCATCACTGGACGCTGCGCGATTTAGACAGCCGCAATGGCACGGCGATCGGCGACTGCATGGTTCGCGGCGATCACGTCCTGACGCCCGGCGAAGTCATTCGCATCGGGCGATCGCAGTTGGCCTTCGTCCACGATCTGTCCAAGGCGTTTAGCGACCCCGCCGAGCGGAAATTTCGCGGCGACGACGAGACGGTCGTCGAAGCCTTCTCGGACGACGACTCCAGCGTGCTCACCGACCACGAACCGACGACCATCACCCATCGCCGCGGACAGACGAAGTTTCTCGCGCCGGTCGAAGAAGACGTGGTGAGCGCCGTGCCGCGCGTCGGACAAGCGGCGGCCACGCTGTGCCGCCTGGCCTTTGAATTGGCCAAGGCCCCCGATGTCAAGACGCTGGGTAATATCGCGCTGGCCGGGCTGTTCGAGGGAACCGCCGTCGACTCGGGAGCCATGTTGATTTTGCCTCGAGACGCCGAGGGCGAGCCCAACGGCACCTCGCTTGAGCTGGTCGTTTCTCGAACTGATCGCGAGCCGGCCTATCATCACGTCTCTAAGTTTCTGGCCACCACCGTGTTGCGCGAGGGCGAGGCGGTGCTGGCCCGAAACGTCATGGACGACAGCAACATCGGCAGCCGCGACAGCAAGGGGGTGATTCACGCGACGGGGGTGATCTGTGCGCCGATTCGACACGGCCAGAATCCGCTGGGGCTGATTCATCTCTACTCCACCGACGAGGAGATCGGGCCCGATCCCGACGATTTGGAGTTTACGCTGGCCGTGGCCGACACGCTGGCCGTGGCGCTGCACAATTTGAGCGAACGCCAGGAGCTGACCGAAGACCTTAACTTGGCGCGGGACGAAAACGTGCAACTGCGCGAGCGGCTTGGCGTGCAAAGCGAAATCATCGGCTCGGGTGTTGCCATGCAGCGTGTCGCCCAGGAAATTGCCCTGGCCGCAACCAGCAAGGCCACCGTGTTGGTGCGCGGCGAGAGCGGCGTCGGAAAAGAATTGGTCGCCCGGGCGATTCATTTTTCTAGCCCGCGGCGGAAGGGGCCGTTTGTGTGTCTTAATTGTGCGGCGTTGGCAGAAAGTCTGCTGGCCAGCGAGCTATTCGGCCACGAACGCGGGGCCTTCACGGGGGCCACCGACCGCAGCATCGGCAAGTTCGAGGCCTCGCACAAGGGGACGCTGATGCTCGACGAGATCGGCGAGATGACCCCTTCGATTCAGGCCAAGTTCTTGCGCGTGCTCGAGGGACATCCGTTCGAGCGGATCGGCGGCACCGAGTCGGTTGAGGCCGACGTGCGGGTGATCGCCGCCACGAATCGCGATTTGGAGCACGACGTG
Organism: Planctomycetota bacterium; assembly: GCA_022564995.1. Classification (GTDB taxonomy): domain Bacteria; phylum Planctomycetota; class Planctomycetia; order Pirellulales; family JADFKK01; genus JADFKK01. The sequence continues at coordinate 9,872 of JADFKK010000038.1, forward strand.
GCCGAAGGTCGTTTTCGCCGCGACCTGTACTTTCGGTTGCATGTGTTGGAGATTCTCGTTCCGCCGCTGCGCAGCCGGCTCGACGACATTCCGGAATTGGCCGACTTTTTCTTAAAAAAGTTCACCTCGGAAACCGGGCGGCGCATTCGCGGGTTCTCGTCCGACGCGCTGGAGCAACTCGGTCAGTACCGCTGGCCGGGGAATGTCCGCGAATTGAAAAACGTGGTAGAGCGGGCGGTCGTGTTGACCCAGGGTGAATTCATCGACCGGGGAGATTTATCGCTCTCCAGCTTGATCCCGGATGATGACAGCGGCGCGACGCGCACCGAACCATCCAGCACCTTCGAGCCATCGTCGCTGGCCGACATGGAACGTCACCATATTCTCCGGACGCTCGAAACCACCGGCTGGAATAAGAGCCGCAGCGCCGGAATCCTGGGCATCGAACGCTCGACACTCGATCGAAAAATTCGCCGCTACGGCCTGCGAAACACGACGTCGGGCAGATAGCACCCTGTCTACAAAGCCCCGCCCCTTCATGGCCAACATCCCTGGCCCTTGATGACTAACAGCCCTGGCCGACAGCCCTGGCCGGAAGGCCAGTGGTTCGCTTCGCAACGATTGCGCCGATGACTCGGCGCAAGCAGGAAAACTCGCTCCTGCTTTTCTCGATTAAACCGCTGCAAAAGCCGGCGCAAGAAGCTTTTTTAACCCATATAAACCAAGTGCCGTTGCGTCATCTTCACCCGAGCAGGAACCCGCCATGTCCGTTGCCGAGCCCGAAACCGTCCAGCTTCCCATCGCCGTCGAACCGACGCTTATCGAAGCAACGATCAATTCGGTCAACAGCGCCCTAGCGATGTGCGAAACGTCGGCCAAATGCGTGTCGATATCAACCGTGCCGAATTCAAACAGCGGAATCGTCACCGGCATGATCGGCGTCCACGGCAAGGTCTCCGGCTTCATCACCGTCAACATGGCCGAGCGCGTGGCCCTGTGTGCGGTGCAGGGGCTGTTGCAGGAAAGCTATCCGAAGTTGTCCTCCCAGGTCGTCGACGGCGTGGGAGAAATCACCAATATCATCGTCGGCGGAATCAAGGCGGCCTTGGGAAAAACGCAATGGGCCTTCTCGAACATCACCGTGCCTTCGGTGATCGTGGGCACCGGCTATCAGATCGCCTACGCCCGCGGCTTGGAGTTTCTCTGCGCGACCTTCGAGCACGACGACCCGGAAGCGATCATGCTCAACGACCGAATGCTGCAAGTCAGCATCTCGTTGCTGCGGCTGTAAGGCCGCTACAAAGTCGCTGTAAAGCCGCGACCCGTGGTCGCGCGAGCCTCTGCACTAACGCTTCGCTCCCAACTCGCCCGAGTCATACCGCTTCCAGAATTGCTCGGGCCGCATGAGCGTGTTCAAGTCGAGTCCCAACTCGTTGAGCGTCGTCATCTTCCGCACAACGTCAAGACCCTTCTTGATGCGGCTGGGATCAAACACCAGCCGCGTCAGTGGCAGACCCTCAAGCGGTGTAAGATCGCTCACCGGGGTTCCGCCAATGTGGAGACGTTGCAGCCGACTGCGCGAAAGCGGGCTCAGGTCGCTAACCCGCGTTCCGGCCAGCGTCAGACTCACCAGCGGCGCGTCTTTGAGCGGGCTAATGTCTTCGACGGGCGTATCGTTGAGCCACAGCATCTCAAGCGGCAGATCCGCCAGGGGGCTAAGGTCGCGGACCTTGGTTCCCAACAGGTTCAGTTCGACCAGACGAGATTTCGCCAGCGGCCCGAGATCGCTGACCGCCGTGCCGCTGAGATAAAACTTCTCCAGTGGCGCGCCGTCGAGCGGTCCCAGATCGGTGACAGCCGTTCCTTCGAGATACAACTCGACCAAGGGCATTCCCCGTAGCGGTTCCAGATCGCTAACCTGCGAACTCCGCAAGTCGAGCGTCTTTAAGGGGAGGTGCGTCAAAGGACGCAGGTCCGCGACATCACCCTGTTCGACGGCCACGCTGACGATGTTGCCCTTCGGCCCCAGATCGATTCGAGCTTGGCCGTTGTAGTTTGGATTGAAGCGGCCCAGCGCCGCGTGCAGGTCATCGACAAGAACGATCTCACCGGGGCCGGGAATCTTCGGCTGCGGCTTCGATTTGCCGTCCGATTCGCCAGCGGAATCGCAGCCGCCGGCGGCAGTGAACATCAGCAGCAAGAGTAATGCAGTTGCGATTCGTGTCATGGCATGGCTCGATCGGCTGAGCGGGCGACATGGTGGATTTTGCCTCAGCATAGCAGAACTGCCCGCGACCGAGAAATGTAAAGCCGCGACCATGGGTCGCGCGGCTCATTGATGCGGCGGATAAAACGCGGCCAGGCGATGGGGCGAAACGCCGAGCAGGGCGGCCGATAGCAACAGCCAGTTACGCGCCGTTTGGCCGACGACTCCGTTACGCTGCCAGCGGCGAGGGCTGACGTGCAGCGGACCCGGCAGCAACACCGGTCGGGCCAAACGGCGAAAACGCCGCATCAACAGCAGATCCTCCATAATCGGCACGTCGGGGAAGCCGCCCAACTGCTCGAACGTCTCGCGCCGCATGAAGATGCCTTGATCGCCGTAGGGCAACCTTAGCCGGCTGGCTCGCCAGGCGTTGCCGCGTTCCAACGCCCGGTAAAGCCGCCCGGGGGCTTCAATCTGCTGCCGAAACGCTCCGCCCAGCACCCCGTCGTCGGCCAAGGCCTCTTCGATTTGATGCAATCCCGTCGGCTCCAGCCAGTTATCGGCGTGCAGAAACAGCAGCACGTCGCCGCCGGCATCGCGGGCGCCGAGATTTTGCTGCGCCGCGCGTCCCGGCAGACATTCCAGCAGCCGACACGATTTGCCACGGACCACGTCGAGCGTCTCGTCGTCGCTGCCGCCATCGACCACGATCACCTCATGCGCCCCGCCAGCCAGCGCGCCGTCGATCGCACGGGCGATCGAGTTGGCCTCGTTAAGCGCCGGGATGATGACGGAGATGTTCACCGCGTCGGGTTCTCGTACCAAAACACGCCGAGGTTGTCGCGCTCTTCACAGGTCAATACGTCGAGGTCACCGTCGCCGTCCATGTCAACGGTTTGCAAAATGTCGAACTTCACGCCGGCCGGGCCGCTCAAGTCGTGCAGTTGCCATTGTTTGTCGGTCGGCTTGTCGCGATAGCTGAGCCAGACGACGCCCGACTTGGGCTGCTTGGCGCCTTCGCAGGAGAAGATCAAGTCTTGCCGACCGTCGAGATTCAGATCGGCCACGTGAATCCCCTTGGCCCGGCCGATCAGCTCGCCGGGGAGCCGAATGATTTGCGTCGACCACTCGTCAGCGTTTCTATCAGCGCTCTTACCGATGCGACGAAAGACGTGGACCTCGGTGTCTTTGATCGGCACGACGATGTCGTCACGCCCGTCGCCGTCGAGATCGGCCACGTCGAGAAACATCACTTCGCGCCCGGCGCCGCCGACGCGATGCTCCGCCCACTTAGCCCCGCCGGCCGCAGCCTTCGCGCCGGGATTCTCCAGCCACAGCACGCCGCGGCCTTTCCCCCTGCGGTCGCTGACGACCACGTCGGGATCTCCGTCGCCATCGACGTCGCTGGCCACAAGCGACATGATCCAGCCGGCGTCGTACAGCCGGTGATATTTCCAGGCCGTCAAATCGCGAGGATTTTTTGGCGATTGCAGCCAGCCGACCGATGCGCCGCGGCCCTTGGAGCTAACGATCAGATCGACCCCGTCGCGGCCGTCGATTTGCATCGGCAGGGAAAACATCCAAGACTGCTTGCCGGCAGTGGCGGGAATCGCCTCGGTTTTCCACGCCTTGGAGTCGAGATACCGCGTCTTGTCGCGGGGTGCCCAATGGACGTACATCGTCCGCGTGCGGCCCTCGCACGAGCTGACCACGTCGGTCGCTCCATCGCCGTCCAAGTCCACAAACACCGCGTCTTCCGGCGAGCGAACTTTGCCGACCGTTACGGCCGGCCACGCCTCGGCGACCTTCTTCGGCCCCGGGTGCAGATAGACCCGAATCACGCCACCCTCCTCCCAGCCGGTCGTGATGTCCATCAACCCGTCGCCGTTCACGTCGGCCAATCGCACGCCGTCGGCCCCGCGGGAAGTGTCGTCGATGGTGTGGCGTTTCCAGGCGGTCGGCTTGTTTTGAGCGTAAGCGTCGAGGTGGCAAATCGCCGCCAGCAGTAACACCGGAAAGTATCGCATGATGTTGTTCTTCGCGAGAGATCAGCCGAGGCCGTAGGTTATGCTTCAGCATAACACCGCGGCTGGCCGGGACAACTTGTTGTCCGACGCGCCACACAAGGCCACGCTGTCTCTGGTCCTCTTGTGCCTGCGGCACACGGACAATCGCGGGCGCGATTGTCCGTGCCACCCCATGTGAATTTTGTTATGCTGAAGCATAACCTACACGACAAACCGCCCGCAACCAAGAAAGCCGATGGGCAGCGACGATTGGCCGTTGAGGGCCAGATCGGCCAACGCTTCGCCGAGAACGGGGGCGAACTTGAAGCCGTGGCCGGAGAGGCCGGCGGCGAAGACCACTTGCTCGCAGTCGGGGTGACGGTCGACGATGAAGTGTTCGTCGGGGGTCATCGTGTACATGCAGATCGTGCAGTCGGTCACCCGATCGCTCACGCCGGGCAAATACTGGCCCAAAAACTGCCGCGTTCGCTGTTCTTCGGCCGGATCGCTCTGGCGGCGGATCAACAGCGGATCGTCGACGAGGGCGCCGCCCGTGTGCTCGCCAACCTTTACGCCCAGCGGATCGAGCTTCGGAAAGCCATAGAAAATGCCCTCGGGCGTCTCGTACAAAAATGCCGGGCAGCCGTGTTCGGCTTCGTAGCGCTCGTCGTCGGTGGCGTACCAATACAGCGGCTTGCGCAGCACCCGCAGCGAAACGCCCAGCCCGGCGAGCAAATCGGCCGACCAGGCTCCGGCGGTGACGATCAACGAACCGGCCTGAAATGTGCCTTGATCTGTCTCGACGACGACCGCGTCGCCCTCGCTTCGCCAGGAGTTGACCGTTACCCCCGTGCGATGCTCGGCCCCCAATTGTTTCGCTTCGCGGATGTGCTGAACGATGCACTGCTCGACCGGCAGATATCCGGCCCGGCGCTCCAACACGCCGATCATCGAATCGGGGCAAAACAGGGCGGGAAAGTGCGAATTGACCTCACGGGCCGAAAGGCTCTCGACCGGCAGGTTATGTTCGGCGGCACACTGCAAGACTCCCGGCACCACCGCGCCGTCGGCCGGGCCGATCTCCAACAGGCCCGTCTCGTGATACAGCTTCTGCCCGCTGCGCTGCTCCAGATCTTCCCAAAGTTCATAGGTGCGGCGTAACAACGGCACATAGTCCGGGTGCTCGAAATACGCCATGCGGATCACGCGGGTCAGCCCGTGCGAGCTGCCGCGGTTGTGTCCGGCAGAAAACCGATCGAGTCCGACGACGCTGGCGCCGCGCAGCGCCAGTTGATACATGGCCGCGCTGCCCACTCCGCCGGTTCCCAGCACGATTGCGTCGAAGTTGGCCACATCAATTTACCTTCGAGTAACCGCCGCCGTCTTCTCGCCGGCCACGACCTCGAACTCCACCGACCCCTGGCCGAATTTGTTTCCCTGAACATCGGTGACGTCCAGCGTGAGCGTGTGCGTTCCGTCATACATTTGCTCGGGCAGTTTGACGTAATAGGAGATGAAGAAGTCGCGACGGTAGTTTCGACATCGATCCGTAATCGTCTTGAAGGCGGTCCCTTGGCCGACGACCCGTCCCTCGCTATCGAACACCCGATAACTGCTTTTCAGCTCGGTGCGATATTTGGGGATTTGGCCGCTTTTTTGCTCCCGTTCGCTAACGAAGTTCCGTACCTCGGCGTAGAGCAGCACCTCTTGCTGAGGGCGAAACGTGTTGGTAGCGAATGGCTCAACGACGCCGAAGTTGACCACCTTCTGACAGAGCGCGACGTTGTTGACTTCGAGCGAGGCCAGCTTGCCGATGTGATCGGCCGCCTGTCGAAATTGGTCGGTCACCTTGGCCAGAATCGCCTCGGGCGGCTCACGCTCGTCACGGTCGTGCTGCATGTACTGATCGAGCCCGCCAATGGCCGCCTGCAAAAACTTCTGATGGGCCAGTCGCTGCGGAGTGCTCATCGATCTGCCTCTTGGCAAGTCGGCCAGCGCCTCTTGTTTGTAACCGGCGGTCAAATAGAGCAGCCGCAGCCGAGCCTCGAGCGCCAGGTCGAGCGTTCTGTCCGGAGCCGACTCGCGTTCATCCTCCAGCGCGTCGACCGCAGCCAGCACGTGGTCTTGCCAGCGATACGAAGAGGTGTCTCGTAAAGCTGGCTCGCTGTACGTCGTCTGATCGATTCGTGCCCGCCGATTGGCACGTGCCGCTGGTTTCGACCATGACGTTTTTCTTTCTGGCGGCTGAGCGGACAGCGGAGGGCTCGCCGTTCGTCGGATCTTTCTTCGTAGCGGATTGCGGGCTGGCACGCGCCATGGGGGCTCGTCGGCTGTCGGCGCCTCGTCGTGCCAGGGCGGCTGAGACGGTGGCCGTTCGGCTGACGGAAGCAGACGCGGTGACTCGTACCGCGGTGACGCGGTGGTCATGTCACGCCGGACGGAAGCAGGCCGCGCCAGACGTGCTGCGTCGAACACCCACCCTCGCGAACCAGTGCCCGAGGCGGTCGAACGCTTCCGTGGTGCTTCGGCCAGCGGCGGATCGCGATCAGCCGCCGCCCGCGCTTCGAGCTTCTCGGCTCGGCCGTTGAGCGTTGCCGTGAGGCTCGGTAAGAATTCTTCGCGAATTGTCGGCTTGGTGCGAGCCATTGCGTCGAGTTGTTCTTGTCGACCCACGGCCGTCAATCCGCCAGCCGCTTTCAATCGATCGAGGGCGCCAACGAAATCTCGCCAGCGGGCCGTGGTCGGCTCGGGTTGAGTCTTTGGTCGCGGCTCCTCGTCTGTGCGTGAGACCATCTCGCCGCGCATCTCTTCGCCGAGACGTCGCCGCTGAAAGTTTCGCAGAAATCGTTTGACCTCGACGGAGTCCGGATCGCTCGAACTGACCAAAGTGATCTTGTCCTGTGGGCCAAGCAAGGCACCACAGCCGGTCGTTGCGGCTGCCGCGGTGACCAGCAAAACGATGATCGAAGATTTAGTGATAGACATGCGCGTGGGCGAATCGACGGGGCCGTCGTTTGCCAGAGGCAAAGCGGAGCTGGGAGAAAAGCGGCCGGATAATAGAATAGTCCGCCCGGTGAGACAAGGCAGATTGAGTGCTAGCACTCAATGCCGGAAGTGTCTTCGCCCGGTGATCACCATCGGCAGGCCGTGCTGGTCGCAGGCGGCGATGACTTCGTCATCTCGGCGAGAGCCGCCGGGCTGAATGAATGCGGCGATGCCTGCTTCGGCGGCCATGTGGATCGAATCGCCGAAGGGGAAGAAGGCGTCGGAGCCCAACACGCTGCCGGCGGTGCGATCGCCGGCTTTGCGGATCGACAGCTCGACCGAATCGACGCGGCTCATCTGTCCCGCGCCCGTGCCCCATAGCGTCCGATCCTTGCACAGCACGATGGCGTTCGATTTGACGTGGCGGACCACGGCCCAGGCGAATCGCAAGTCTTGCATTTGCTGGTCGGTCGGCTGAGTCTTGGTCGGCACGGTCCATTCGCCCTCTGGATCGTCCAGCACGTCGCTATCCTGGACCAACAAGCCGCCGGCGATCTGCCGCACCTGTTGCGTGGTCCGCGATGACTCAAGCGGGCCGACTTCCATCAGCCGCACGTTGGCCTTCCACTTGGGACGGGTGGTGAGAATCTCAATCGCCTCGGGAGAAAAATCGGGGGCAACGATCGCCTCAATGAAGTGACCCGGCTCGGCGAGCACTTCGGCCGCCGCCGCGTCGAGCTTGCAGTTGAAACCCAACACCGATCCGAACGCGCTGACGGGATCACCGGCCATTGCCTGGCGAATCGCCTCGCCGGCCGTTTGGGCCGAGGCCGCGCCGCAGGGGTTACTGTGTTTGAGCACGACCGCGGACGAGCCACAGAGCGAGCGGACCAGCGACAGGGCACTGTCCAAGTCGAGCAGGTTGTTGTACGAAAGTTCCTTGCCGCTCAACTGTCGGGCCGCGATTAGATTGGCCCCGTTGGCAGCGGATACACTATACAACGCCGCCTGCTGATGCGGGTTTTCTCCATAGCGGAGGGTCGCCTTGCGGCGCAACGAGAGGTTCATCGTCGCCGGGAAGGTCTCGGCGGACTCTTGCGCTGCGAAATAATCCGCAATCGTCCGATCGTATTGGGCCGTGTTGGCAAAGGCCTCGCCGGCCAACCATCGGCGCAGATCGAGCGTGGTATTACCCTCGGCCGTGACTTGCGAGAGAATCTCGGCGTATTGCGACGGATCGGTGGCGATCGTCGCAAACGCATGGTTTTTGGCCGCCGCCCGCACCAGGCTCGGCCCGCCGATGTCGATCTGCTCGATGGCCTCGGCCACCGTTACGCCCTGGCGGGCGATGGTGGCCTCGAACGGATAGAGGTTGACCACGACCAGGGCGAACGTCTCGATGCCGTGATCGTCCAGCGCCTGCATGTCGTCGGGGCGATCGTGGCGGCAGAGAATCCCGCCGAAGACCTTGGGGTGCAGCGTCTTCAGCCGCCCGTCCATCATCTCCGGAAAGCCGGTGTAGGCCGAGATATCCTTGACGGCCACTCCTTCGCTCTCCAGGTGCCGCCGCGTGCCGCCCGTGCTGTAGATTTCGACCCCCGCGGCGGCCAGCCCGCGGGAAAAATCGGCCACCCCCAGCTTGTCGCTAACGCTAATCAGGGCGTTTTTTATCGTGGGCAAAGTCATGCCCATGGTTTACGCGCTCTGGTGCGTTTGGTCAACCACCCAGCCCCGCTTGCGGCGCAGCAGAGCGTCGACGCTCACCCCCAGTCCCGGACCCAACCCCGGACCCAACCCCGGCCTTCCGGCCGGGGCTGTTGGCCCTCGAAGGATTTGCTTTAAGGCGTTATTCGCGCGACCGACGACGACGCCCCATTGAAGCGACCCCCGTCAGTCCGAGAAGGGCCAGCGTCATGGTGCCGGGCTCGGGGATGGGGCTGAAGTAGTCGCGGCTGGCCAGCACGTTTTCGTAGTGGGCGGCTTCGGTATGAAAGCCGGACCGCGCCGCGTCAAACATTTTGCCCGTATTCTGAGCGGCTATTTTCCGAGCGTCCCCCACGTAGGCATGTGTTCGCACCGCTTGGACCGCGCCGGCCTGCGATCTCGGCATCGGCAAGGTAAACAAGCCCTCATGTCCCTTCAAGCCGGCCCTTTCGCATTCAACTGGCCGCTGGGCGAGACTCGCGGTATACTGTCGGTAGGCTTGTAGGCGGCAACTTTTCGCCTGCCGAAGGCAAATCTTGACTGCGTGAGGACTGCCGGATGCTTGGATTCTTTCGCTGGATCGCTGTCGCATTGGTCGTTTTGTGCCATGTCTGGCACGGCGCTGGCTTGTGTGCTGACGATAAGACGCCTGACAAAGCGAAGCTGAAGGACGCTGCGAAGCCAAAGGGCACTGCGGAGCTTAAAGTCGCCAGCCCCCAGGAAATCCGCGCTTGGATCGAACAGCTCGATAGCGCCAGCTTCCGCCAGCGAGAATCGGCCACGCGGGCGCTTCAGTCGGCCGGCAGCGTCGTGATCGGCCCCATCGGCCAGGCTGTCGACCAGCGAGGCCCCGAGGTCGCCTGGCGGGCGGTGGTCGTGCTGAAGGAAATCTGCATCAGCGGCGACGCAACGAGCAGCGACGAAGCCGCCGCCGTTTTACAGAAGCTGGCCGAGAGCAAGAATCGGTCGATTGTGGCCGATGCGAAGCGGGCCTTGGTGTCCTGGAAACAGGTCCGTCAAGAGCGAGCCATCGCACGGATATCACAACTCGGCGGTCGCGTTTCGATAAGCGGCACCACGATCTACCGGCTGGTGCTGGACGAAAACTGGCAGGGCGACACGGGCGACCTGCGGCTGCTGACTCATCTTAGTGCGGTCAACTGGCTCGACCTGCACGGCGAAAAATTCACCGACGAGGCCGTGCCACATCTGGTCAAGATCGCCGGGCTGGCGCGTTTGAATCTCTACTCGACCGCCATCTCCCTCAAGGCGGTCAAGACGCTAGAGGCCCAAGCACCGCACACGAAGATCTTTTGGTTTGGAACCGCCGTGCTGGGCATCACCGGCGACATCACCGGCACCGGCGGTGGCGGCAAAGGCTGTCGCATCATCAGCGTCTATCCCGGCACCGGTGCCCATCAGGCCGGCGTGCAGGCGGGCGATTTGATCACCAAGCTCGATGACGAGACGATCAAGAGCTTCTCCGAATTGACCCGCGCCATGGTCGCCAAGAAGGTCGGCCAAAAGGTCAAGATCGCGGTATTGCGTGGCGAAGAGAAACTCAGCCTGGAAGTCACGCTCGGCAAACGATCGCAGATCCAGCCACGCCAAGTGCTGCCAGTGCCGTTTCCGGCGCCGTAATTGCCGTTTGATGTGAGGCGTAGTATAATCGGGCCATGAAACCGATCACTTCCACACATATTGAACTGGACCCGGCAAAGTGTGGCGGTAAGCCCCTCATCGCCGCAGCGCGAATTCGCGTCTGGGATATTTACGTCGCAAGTGAACTCGGCGGTCTTTCGCCTTGCTCAGAAACTGGCCGGCTTGGACGCTTTTAACTAGCCCAGGCATTTATGCCTGGGATCCCGGCGCCGCGCCCCCCTTTCTTTTTTCCCCTTTAGGGGGATTGATCGCCAAAATCATGGGACGGGCGCCTTTCCGAACCGCAAAACCCCTAAAGGGTGACGAAGTGGAGGGGACGCGGCGTTCGGATCCCAGGCATAAATGCCTGGGCTAGTTAAAAGTCTGGTGGCAGTACTCAAACTTCCGATACCTTGACTAACCCTGATGTCCGGCGAGATCGACTCAGCCACCCAACCTTGCCCGCTACCACCCATGAAAAAACCAAAATCCGGCGGCGGGTGGCCCGCGATTGCTTACGCACTCTCCAAGTCTCGCGAGATGGGCGGGCTGTGGCGGACTTGGAAGGCGATGCGCAGCAAGAACGCCTGCAAGACGTGCGCTTTGGGCATGGGCGGGCAGCGCGGCGGCATGGTCAACGAGAGCGGCCACTTCCCCGAGGTTTGCAAAAAATCTCTGCAAGCGATGGCCGCCGACATGCAGGCGGGAATCCCCACGGAGTTTTGGCAAATCAACACGATCGCCCGACTGCGGGCCCTTTCGCCCAGACAACTCGAACACAGCGGGCGGCTGGTCGAGCCGGTGCTTTACGAGCGGGGCGAAGAGCGATACCGACCGATCTCGTGGGACGAGGCAATCGGGCGAATCGTCGATCGCTTGAAACAACACGCCCCCGACGAGACGTTCTGGTATTTCAGCGGACGCAGCAGCAACGAGGCCGGCTTTCTATTGCAGATGTTCGCCCGGTTGTACGGCACGAATAACGTCAACAATTGTAGCTATTACTGCCATCAGGCCAGCGGCGTCGGTTTGTCGAGCGTCACCGGCAGCGGCACCGCCACGATCGAACTGGACGACCTAGAGCAGGCCGACCTAGTGTTCTTGATCGGCGGCAATCCGTCGAGCAATCACCCGCGATTGATGCGCACGCTGATGCAGGTCCGCCGTCGCGGCGGCGAAGTGATCGTCATCAACCCGGTGATTGAGACCGGGCTGGTGCGGTTCCGCGTGCCGAGCGACGTGCGAAGCCTGCTCTTCGGCAGCCGCATCGCCAGCCTATACGTGCAGCCACACATCGGCGGAGATTTGGCCCTGTTGTACGGCATCGCCAAGCGGATCGACGAGATGGGAGCGATTGAGCAGGCGTTCTTGTCGGATCATTGCGACGGCGGCGAGGAGCTGATGCGGCGGCTCGGCGAATTGTCGTGGGATGAAATCATCACCAAGAGTGGCGTGAAGAAAAGCGAAATCGATTCCATCGCCGAGCGTTACGCAGCGGCCAAGAATGTTGTCTTCAGTTGGACGATGGGCATCACACATCATGCCCATGGGGTGCAAAGTGTGCAGGCGATCGCCAATTTGGCCCTGATGCGCGGCATGGTCGGCCGCCCTCATGCCGGGCTGATGCCGATCCGCGGACATTCCAACGTGCAGGGCATCGGATCGGTCGGCGTTGCGCCGAAGCTCAAACAGGCGATCTTCGAGCGGCTGGAAAATCACTTCGGCGTAGAACTGCCTACGACGTCGGGCCTCGACACGATGGCCTGCATGGAAGCGGCGGCCGCAGGGCAGGTGAAATTCGGCTTCTGTCTCGGCGGAAATCTGTTCGGCTCGAATCCCGACTCCGTGTACGCCGCCAAGGCGCTCGGCAATCTTGAAACCCTCGTCCAAATGAGCACCACGCTTAACACGGGTCACGCCCATGGGCTGGCTCGCGAGACGATCATCCTGCCGGTGCTGGCCCGCGACGAAGAGCCGCAGCCGACAACACAAGAGTCGATGTTCAACTACGTGCGGCTCAGCGACGGCGGCCCGCGACGACACGCAGGGCCGCGCAGCGAAGTCGAGGTGATCGCCGAGATCGCCGCACGAGTTCTCGGCAGCAGCGGCCCGGTCGATTGGCGCGCCATGCGCGACACGGGCCGCATCCGCGAGGCAATCGCCGCAATCGTGCCGGGCTTCGAGAAGATCGGGCAGATCGACCGCACCAAAGAGGAATTTCAGATCGCAGGACGGACGTTTCACCAGCCGACGTTCGGCACCGATAACGGTCGGGCGAAAATCCACACGCACGACCTGCCGTCGCTGGCTGGCAGTGAAAACGAACTGCGGCTGATGACCGTCCGCAGCGAGGGTCAGTTCAATACGGTCGTGTACGAAGAGCACGACCTGTACCGGGGGCAAGATCGTCGCGACGTGATCTTGATTCATCCCGACGACGTGGCGCGACTCGGCTTGCAGGAAGATCAACGCGTCACGGTCCGCAGCACCACCGGCGAGATGGTCGGCGTGTTGGTGCGGCCCTTCGCCGACATCCGACCCGGTAATGTTATGATGTATTTCCCCGAAGCCAACGTGTTGGTTCCCCGCACCGTCGATCCAAAGTCGCGCACCCCGGCGTTCAACGGGGCCGTGGTCACGATTGTGGCGTGGTAGGATGATCATCGTCCGCTTGCCGGTTTAGCCCCGTGCCCGATATGATTGACGTTTCGCCCTCGGGCGCGACCAACGGTCGCGGCTTTATGGACATGAATCAGCGTCCGCCCAACATCCTCTGGATTTGCTCCGATCAGCAGCGTTACGACACAGTCGGCGCGTTGGGCAATTCGCAAATCCGCACGCCGCACGTCGACCGGCTGATCCGCTACGGCGTGTCGTTCACGCGCGCCTACGCCCAAAGCCCCGTCTGCACGCCCAGCCGGGCTTCGTTTCTCACCGGACGATATCCCCGCACGACGCGCTGCCGACAGAACGGACAGGACATTCCGCCCACGGAACAGTTGGTGACGCGAATCCTGGCCGACGCCGGCTATACGTGCGGTCTGTCGGGCAAGCTGCACTTAGGCTCTTGCGCCAACGGCCGGGTCGAACCACGGATCGATGACGGCTACACGGAGTTTTATTGGAGCCATCATCCGCCGCCCGACTGGCCGGAGAATCAGTATACGCAATGGCTCACCTCCAAGGGCGTCTCATGGGACGAACTCTACTCTGGGCCGGAGTATCACTTCGTCAAGGAAGGCATCCCGGCCGAGTATCACCAAACGACGTGGTGCGCCGAGCGGGCCGTCGACTTTATCTCCCGGCATCGCGCTGCAAACAACGACGGCCCCTGGCTGTTCAGCGTCAACTTTTTCGATCCGCATCATCCGTTCGATCCGCCGGCTGAGTATCTCAAGCGATACAACCCGGCCGAGATGCCGGCGCCGAAGTTCCGCGAGGGCGAATTGGACAATAAGCCGCGATTTCAACAGCTCGATCACGAATGGGCCCATAACACGCCGGGCTATTTTCACACGGCCGGCATGACCGCCGAGGATCGCGGCTATGTAACGGCCGCCTATTGGGCGATGGTCGAGTTGATCGACGACGCCATCGGGCGGATGATCGAGGCACTGCGCGACACCGACCAACTCGACAACACGCTGGTCATCTTCATGTCCGATCACGGCGAGATGCTCGGCGATCACGGCATCTATCTCAAAGGGCCGCACTTTTACGAGCAACTGGTCCGCGTGCCGCTCGTGCTGCGTTGGCCGGCACGATGCCAGCGTGACCTGCGAGCCGACGGGCTGGTCGAACTGATCGATTTGGCCCCGACCCTGCTGGATGCCGCCGGCGTACCGGTGCCGCTGGCCATGCAGGGCCGCTCGCTGCTGCCGATCCTTAGCGGCGCGGCCGATCCCGATCATCACCGCGATCACGTCTTCAGCGAGTATTACAACTCCTGGACGCACAAGGACGCGTACTCAACGATGCTGCGCACCAGCGACAGCAAGATCATCGTCCATCACGGCAGCGAGCCGGGCGAATTGTACGATCTGGCGGCCGATCCCGATGAGTTCGACAACCTTTGGAACAGGCCGGAAGCGGCCGGCCTGAAAACCGAGATGCTCAAGCGGGCCTTCGACGCCAGCGTGTTCACCATGGACCCGGCGCCAGAGCGAGTCGGAGAATTCTAGCAGCCTGTTGAAAAAGTGGACGGAAGGGGACAGGTCCAAGTTTTCGGCCAACGTCTTGCGGAAAAAAAACGTCCTCTCACCGAAAATTGGACCAGTCCCCGACTTTTTCAACCGGCTGCTAACGCCGACGATTGACGATGCCACCCTTCAGCAAACATCAGGCCGCTTGCCGCTCCTGCCGATCGGCCTGATCTATATCGCGGATCTGCTGCCAGTTTTCGACCGGCATGGCCATCGCCAGACGCAGCGCGCCGACCGCGCCGGCAAACACGCTGTCGTAGACCTTGGTCACCCGGATTTCGCCGAATTCGCTGAGGCCCTCCTCGATCAATTGGTCGAGCCCGTTCAGCAGGCTTCCGCCGCCGCCGATCAGAATGTTCTGCAGCAGCGGTTTCTGAAACTCCGGATCGAAGCGGGCGATCACCTGGCACAGCCCCTCGATGATCGGCGGAACCAGCGAGCGGCAGGCTTCCTTGAGCGGCTCGGTTACGTCGATCCGGGTCGGCCGGCCGCCCACCGGCAGCATCACCTCGGCGCGCTCGTTGACGTCGTGGACGAAGCCGTGCCGCTCCTTGATCTCGCGGGCCATTTTTTCAGAGACCTGTACGCCGGGATGCGCTTGCAGGAGCAGTTCGCGAAATCGCTCATCGACCATGTCACCGCCGAACGGAATCGTGACCTGTTCGTCGTCGGTCGGGAACCGCCCGCGCATCGGACAGATGTCGATGGTGCCGGCACCGATGTCAACGACCAGCGTCTCGCTGAGCCGGTTCATGCCGTAGGCGACGGTGAACGGTTCGGGCACGATCACCACGCCGTCGAAGGCTTCGCTAGCCACGTCGATCAGCAGTTCCTTGCAACTAATACTGGCTCGCGACGGCGCGCCGATGACGCCGTAGACCGGCACTCCGGCCGGTGGCTCGGTGGCGGCCACCGCATGGCTAACGACCAGCCGGGCCGCCTGCTTGCTCTTCTCCACCTCGGACGTCGACAGGCTGTCGTTTTCTTCGTGCTGATACTTTAACATTCCCTTGGCAAACGGCCGCACAATGTCGAGCGCCATGCGCTGCTCGAAAACGTCGTCGCCGAAAACCACGTCTTGGCCGAGGTGTGCCCGGGCGACGTAATCGCTCGGATAGCCGACGGCGGTGTACATCGTTTCTCGTCGACCGTTCGACGAGACGACCGACGTTTTGAAGGTTCCCAAGTCCATTCCGATATAAATTACGTCATGGTCCATTGCGATCTCCCCTGTGAATAGTTCGATGATCCGCGGCGGGTGGCGGATCGTGTATGTAGGAGGCGTCTCCGACGGCGATTTGTTGGCTCACCGGCGGGACGCCGGTGCCACGAGACGTGGCGAAATCGCCGACGGAGTCGCCTCCTGCCGTTATGCGACGGCTACTTTGTTTGACTGGAATTGCTCGCGTAGTTTGAGATTTTCTTGGAAAATGTGTTCGACCATGGCGGCCTCTCGCTTTTCGCGCTGCTGGGCCACCTTGATTTTCTTGTCGGCAAATGTCTCGGGCGCTTGTACTGGCTGAGGAGCGGCGGCCGGGGCTTGGCGCGCTGCCGAGGAATTGATGCTCGGCTGGCGAGCGCCGACGGTCGAAGCCAGGGCTGCCAGGCTTGCCTCGTCGAGTCCCTGCGGCGTGAGAAACTCGAGCCGCAGCACGGCCCCGCCACGCGCTTTCAATCGCCATAACAATCCGACGATCAGCAACACGATGATCGCAATTCCGGCCAACATGCCGGCCCAAAACCCGCCCGCCGACGATGGTTGGACAAAAACCGGCTGCCTGCGACCAGCCGAGTCATACGCTCGGCCGGGCGGCTGCTGTGCTGGAGCCTTGCTCGGCGATGTTGTCACCGTGGGTGTGGTTGCGGTGCTGCTGCGCGTGTTACGTCGGAGCGGGTTCGTGTCGGGATATTGGCCTGCGGCGTCTCGCGCGGCGGGAGCGTTCGGCCAAGCCGACACCGGTGCCGCTTCAAAGCGCGACGGTCGAGTATCTGCCGGCAGCCTTGTCACGCGAGGCGGTTCTGGCGGGTTGGAGTAGCGGTCCGCGTAAGATATTGGATAGGAAGAGACCTTCGGCCGACGGCGATTATTGCGACGCGCCGGCGGAAGCGATGCCAGGAACGAACCCGGTGACAGCTCGCCGGTTTTCCATCCGACCGGACAGCGCTGCGCCCATTCGGCCAGACGACGGGCCGCGACCACATCGCCGCCGCTGGCGTGCCGGCGGGCTCGCTGTAGCAATTCGGTCGCCGTCGATTTGAGGTGGACGTCCGATGGCTGCGAATCCGACTCGGCAGGATTCAGCCGTTTCGTGCCGTACCATATCTCGGCTCGCCGGTAATTGGCATCCGCAGCCTCGCTGATGACAACCGCCGCCGAGAGTAAACAAATCGCGCAGCCGGCCATCACAACGGCCGTGCGTTGTCGAGGTGTATTTCGAGCGATTTGTTTCTTATTCGAGTTCATCTAAGTTTTTCATCGCCTTTTCGGGTTGTATCGCTTGAGCGGGAACTACAGAAGGAAGCGGTTGTGCCGAAAATGACGCACAACTCCGGTGTCATTCACCAGCGCAGGTGAATCAGCGACGGCCTCACGGCCGCCGCTCGCCGAGTGGCGTCTCGTGAGACACTTACTTGTCGAACGGCACTAAGGCGAATCAGACGAATGGCTGGTGCGCGAAAGCTACTCTTTCTTCGCCTCGGCGGTATCCGCCTTGAGTTGCTTGGCCATCTCTTCGTAGACGCCGGCGAATAGCTTGGTGTCGTAGGGATTCGTGCGCGGGGCGCCGTGTTGAATCGCCTCTTCTTGAATCGCCGCGGTGTGAATGTGCGTGTAAGCACGGAAATAGTAGTACGTTTTCGGCTCAGCGACGTAATACTGGTGTTGGGGCAGATTGCAGCGGGCCCGCCATGAGTTGGGCAAGCGACTGCGACAGTTGCAGCCGAAGCCATGACCACAATCTTCCTGGCCGGCACGGCACGAATTGCATTCACACGAGGGGCCGTGCGGTCGCCCGTTCACGAAGGAACCCGCGGCAACGATGCCCCCGCCCGAGATGCCAGGTCGCGAGGGCCGGGGAATTTCTTCCTGCGAATAATGGACTGAAAGGCCCGAAAACTGTCGGGCGGCCGCCCGTGGCCAAGTCTGACGATGGCCCGAAGTCGGGTTGGAAAAGCCGACCGCCACCACCCCAGAGTCGCCGTACACCTTGTGATTCGTGGTCGCCGTCAGATCCGCGGTGGGCGCCAAAAGTCCGATCATCACTGCTAGCGTCGTGCCCATGAATAATCCCCCCCCAGGGTTAAATCGTATCGATCGAGTTATTTGGGCGGAAAAAAATAGGCCGAAAACAGCCAATTCATACCGTCCCCTGTCGTATCGAATCGTCCTGCGAGCCATTGTGACTAAAGTGATCTGGCGTTGGCGGGCATTTTTTTTTACATTTCCGCCCCTATTCTCAAATCACGTCTAATCGAAACGACCCGCAAACCCCGAAGAATCATCAGAGAAGGGGACGAAGTCTCGCGCCCGGCGAGGCGGCTCCTCGAACCTCTGACTTGTCTATTCAGCGGGATTGCGCAATTTCCGGGGAACTCGGAACTTATGTCCGTACTACGTCGAAACTCCATTTCGTATCGTTGGCCCACCTGCTACGCGCTGGTCGGTTGCCTGCTGGTTTCGCTTGTCGCGTGGGGTCAAGCGCCACGCCAGGCAGACCGTCGCAACGGCCGGCGCATCATCGAATCGCCGCAGGCGCTTGCCAAGCAGGACCAACTGATCCAACGAGTGATCAAGCCAGAATTGTTGCTGCGCATCGATCCGACACGAAGCCAACTGTTTCAGACCAAGCTGCCGGTCAGTCGCATCGCCATCACCGACCCGGAAGTGCTGGAAGTCACGCAGTACGGCCCGAGGGAATTCGAGTTGATCGGCCAAAAAAGCGGCGAGACGACGCTGACGCTGTGGTTTACCGACGCGGCCGGGGCGGTCAGCGTGTTGCGATATCTCGTTGAGGTCGTTCCGGACCGCGGTCCCGAAGACCGTGCAGAGCAGGAGTTCGGCAACTTGCAACGCCGCATCAATGAACTGTTTCCCGGCAGCCAAATACAATTGATCCCGCTGATTAACAAGCTGATCGTTCGCGGACAGGCCCGCGACGCCGCCGAAGCAACCCAGATTCTGGCCGTCATTCGCGGAGAGGTCGTCAATCAAGCCGGCGACATTCAAACCGCCGGCTATGGCGGCTCGGTCACCGATGGCTCAGTTGCTACGCTGCCGGGGGCCGAGGATCTGCCGGCCACCACCGTGATTAACCTGCTGCAAGTTCCCGGCGAACAACAGGTCATGCTCAAGGTGCGGATCGCCGAATTGACGCGGACCGCACTGCGCGAGTCGGGGGTCGACTTCACGGTCACCGAAGGAAATTTCTCGCTCTCCAGCATTTTCGGAGGCGCCTCGAACGTCAGTGCGATCTTGGACGGCGGCGACGTCGAACTGTTCATTAAAGCCTTTAGCAGCAACGGCCACGGCAAGGTGCTGGCCGAGCCGACGCTGGTCACCCTGAGCGGACACACGGCAACTTTTATCGCCGGGGGCGAATTCGCCGTGCCGACGGTCGTCGGCGTTGACGGCGTTTCCGCCACCTCGACGACGTTCCGCGGATTCGGCACTCAATTGTCGTTTACGCCCACCGTCATCGACAAAGACCTCATTCGACTCGAAGTCGCCTCCTCGTTCAGCACGATCGATACCGATACCACCGTCGCCGGCATTCCCGGCCTGAAAACCCGCGCCGTGACCACCACCGTCGATCTACGCGAAGGACAGTGGTTGGCCATCGCCGGCCTCATTCAGGACGAACAGGGTGGCTCGCGATCGCGCCTGCCCGGCCTGGGAGACATTCCGCTGATCGGTGCCGTTTTTGGCAGTCAGAAGATCCGACGCGACGAAACCGAGTTGGTCATCTTGGTCAGCCCGGAACTGGTCCATCCGATGGAAGGCGAACAAGTTCCGCTGATATTGCCCGGCATGCAGGTCACCGAGCCGACCGGCAGAGAATTTTTCCTGCACCAGCAGATCGAGGGCCAACCCTATTGCGATCACCGCAGCACGGTGTGGCCTGCTTACCGTCATCAACTCAACCACGCCAACCGCAACGCCATCCGGACCGCTCGGGCTAACGCCAAAGCTCGCCCGGCCTACCAGCAAAGCCACGAGTATTATCTCAACGGCCCGGTTGGATTTTCCGAATAACCCCCGCAACTTCGATGAGCCACTGCCGCCTATTTTATTGTTTAGTCGTCCTCGCCGTCGTGTTGAGCGCCGTGGGCTGTCGTCGCCGTGACGCGGACCTGTTTTACGAACAGCCGCCCCCGCCCGTCGTGCTGGGTACCTACGTCGATGAACCGTTCGAGATTCAGGAAAGAAACGCCGAGGCGTCGAAGTTTGTCATCTACGCGCACGAGTTCAGGCTGAACGACGACGACGAAGTGGTTGGCGACGGCGACGTCTTAAACGGCCTTCGCATGAACGAAGATGGCCAAGACCATTTGCGACAAATCGCCGCCAACCTACGTCACGGATCGCCCTATGCGGTCATCGTCGAGCGCAGTCGGACCAGCGAAAGAGCCGACTCGCGTTACGGTTATCCGGTCAATTACAATGCACAACTTGACAACCGGCGGCGCTCCGTTGTAGTCAATGCCTTGGTCCGCATGGGCATCGAAAACGCGGACGAGATCGTTGTCGTAACGCCCGCTTTCGCCGAGGGCCTCACCGGACGTGAAGCCCAGCGCGCGTATCGCCGTGGCATGCAATTTAATAACTACGGCGGCGGTGCCGGTGGCTTTGGTAATAACGGCGGCTTCGGCGGCTTCGGCGGGATTGGACGCTAACCGCCGCAGCGCGAATACTCACAACAGATACCCAGTTCACTAGCTGGGGGGCATATCTCGGAGGTGTTGAATGACGCCGGCGCGAACGACATCCTGGTGGCTTTCCACCGCAGCAATTCTAGCCCTGACCGGCTGCTCATTCCAAATGCCGTGGTCCACGGCGCCCACAGAGGCCGGGCGGGCAAACATCACGAGACTAGTTAGCAGGGCGCGCCTGCACGAGCGGCACGGGCAGAGCGAACTTGCCGAGCGGATCTATCGGCAGGTGCGCCTCAAGGATCCGAAAAACCAGTTGGTCGTTCATCGGCTGGCGGTCGTCGCGGCCAGGGGACGTCATTACGCCGAATCGCAGCGTTTGTTTCACGACGCACTGAAGCTTGGTCCGCCCAACGCCGAACTGCTCAGCGATTACGGTTATTGCCTCTACCTGCAAGACGATCTGCCGGCGGCCGAACGGGTCCTTCGCGATGCCCTCAAACTCGACCCGCAACACACCGGGGCGCACGCCAAACTGGCAGTGACCCTCGGCGAGCAAGAGCGATTCGACGAAGCCCTGGCTGAGTTTCGCCAATCGGTTGGCGAGGCCGAAGCGCTTGCCAACTTAGGCTACATGCAGTCGCAGTTGGGATATTACGACGAGGCCCAGGCCAACCTCGACCGCGCCCTCACGCTCAATCCCGATCTCAGGCCGGCCGCCGAAGCGCTCGTGCAGTTGGCCCAAGCTCAGCGCAAGATACCCGCGCGCGAGTCGTCGCCGCCGGGTCGTGTCCGCCGCGCGATCGCACGAGAGAAACCAAGCAACCCTCGTGGCGCCAATTCCGTCCGTTTGACCGCTCATAACGCCGCGGTGCGGCCGGCGCGGAATCGGCCGCATGAAGAGCGGATTGCCCGACTGCCGCGTGTTAGGCCTAAAACAGAAGTGACGCCCAATCGTTCGACAACAACTCGCGACCTTCCCTGGCGTCCCACCGCGACGCAGCAAAAATCGCCCCGGCTTCCGGCGAATCAGCTTCCCGAAATGGGGCGGCCCGCTTCTCGGCCATCGCTCGGGCAGCAGCAGAAGGCGACGCCACCTCCGGCCCGACTCCGTCGTGCGTCGACGATGCCCGCCGACACGGACAGGGCCGCTACCCGAGACTCCGACCAAAACCTCGCCGACGGACGATTTCAGTGGTCGCGCCGGCCGGCTCGTTCCGGCATGATTTCATCGCCCCAAGCAGCCGCCGCCCGTTCAAGCGAATCCCAGGTTGCCTATCCTTGGCAGCCCATGGGCCGGCAGTCGGGTGATTATTCCGCCAAATAATGCGGCGCATCGTTTTTGCTCTTCGCGCCCCTTCTTCGTCACCCCGTCGGTTGACCATAAGTTCATGTGCGTGCGTCGCCTTCAAATCATTCTGTTTCTGTTGCTGGCCGTCTCGGGATGCGCGCTCGGCCCGGCTCGCCCTGCGACGCAGCAGCCGGGTCCGATACAGTTCGCGTCGTATTATCCAGAAGCACAGAAAACTTATCCAGAAACACAGAAAACGATTTACGTGGTCGGCCACGGATGGCACACGGGGCTTGTGCTTCGATCGCGCGATGTTTCGCCGCAGGTGTTGCCGGGTGTTGCACATCTCTCGGATACCGACTTCGTTGAGTTTGGCTGGGGAGACGAAGGTTTTTATCGCGCCAAAAAAATCACGATTCCGCTCGTGCTGCGGGCCGCGTTTTGGCCGACGCCAAGCGTGCTGCACGTCGCTGGCTTTCGTGGGCCGGTCCAGCGGTTTTATCGAACCAGCGAGATCGTCGAAATCAAGCTGACTGACGACCAATTCCGCAACATGTGCCAATTCGTGAGCGATACTCTGGCCCGAGACAAAGCGGGAGCGTCGATTCCGCTCGGTCCGGGGATCTATGGCGAAAGCACCTTTTATCGAGCGCAGGGCAGCTACTATTTCCCCAAAACGTGCAATGTCTGGACCGCCAAAGCACTCCAGCAGGCCGGCCTTCCGGTCTCGCCACATCTCGTTCTCACGGCCGATCACTTGCTTTCTCAAACGCGCGAGTTCGGCCACGTCTTGCAACATTCGCCCAGCGATTTGAAAGAGGCAGCGCTGCGCGGGAATCGGTAGCGCGGCAACCTCCGCAGCGGCTTTCTAACGAGCGGTCCGTCCTCGCAGGGGTCGGTTTCTCGGAAATCCTCGCTTTTTTTGCAAGTGAATGCAAAAAAAGTCTTGCAATCGCGGCGAGATTGGTTAGCATCAGGCCGTGTCGATGTGTTCGTCGACGCGGCGCGAACGCCTCTTTTATGAACGAGACTCGGAAATCCTTGGGGGTACTGTTATGTTGAAGTTCTCATCGGTTCGGTCGGTTCCGTTTTGGATTTGCCTCGCGAGTTTTACCGTCGTCTGGTCGAACGTGGCATCTGCTCAATTCAAAGCCTATGACGTCAACCACGCGCCGACCGCGCCGAACATCGACGGTATTGTTTCTGCGAACGAATGGGCTGCCGCGGCACCGGCCGAAGGAGACTGGACCTTGCTCCGCACTGCCGCGCCGGGCGATCCGGATGTTGAGAATTCGCGTTTTCAGATGATGTGGGATGCAGACAATCTGTACCTGCTGTTTGAATCGGATTACGGCTTCTGGACTGGGACGACGGGCGGCGGGGATTTGAGTTTTAGTGCGGACAATCTCAACCTCTATATCGACCCGAACACGGATGGCGAGCCGAATCTCGGCGGCAGCGTCGACGGCTACCAACTTGCTTTAAGCCAGCCGCTGGGAACCACCGAATGGGCCGACACGCCCAGATTCGTGGAGGACCACGTGAACGCCGGGTTTGGTAATCAGGGCGGGCCGTTTTCGAACTTCGCCGACATCGAGGTGGTGCAGATCAACGGCGCGACGGGAGGAACGGTGGAGATGGCCATTCCATGGGATCAGTTTAACGGGTCGGAATTTCATGCGTCCGACACGGGGCTGTTTCATCCCGACGCGCCGATAGCCGATGAAGAGTGGTTTTTCAATATCGGGCGGATCAGTTCGGACGGAGGCAATTTTCTGCCGATTTGGCAACACAACGATTCGAATTCTTTCGTGACCCGTCCGGACGGAGTGATTACGTTTCGTGAAGCTTTATTGGCCAGTGATCTCAACAAGAACGGCTTCGTCGACTTTGAAGACCTGACCGTGCTGCTGGCCAATTGGAACACGGACGTCGGGCTGGAAGGCGGCAATCTGGTGGAGCCTTTAACGTCCGTGGTCGGCTTTCCTGATCTGACCGTGCTGCTCGCCGATTGGACCGGGCCCGGACCGGCCGGCTCGCCGGAAGCCGCTTTGGGCACTGAGGCGGTGCCGGAGCCGTCAACCTTCGTCCTGCTGGCATTGGGGGCGATGGGCGCCGTCGCGCTGCGTCGTCGCCGGCGGAATTGCTAATCTGCGAGCGGTGTGAGGAAAGTGCTGTTGCTCATTTCAATCACGCAGACGGCTGCTCGGTCGGGGCGCGAAACCAGGCGGATTGGTGTGGGGAAGGGATCGCGGATCGAGCGTCAGACGGTTGCCTAACGGCAGTGATTCGGCGGCGCAAATCGGCGGCGATACGAATCAGCGGTGCATCCCAATCGCCGGGCGTGGTTTGCCGGTAGGTTTTCAGGCTTCCGTACCAACCCTCGTCGAAGCACCAGCCGAGGGCCCAATACTTTGGCACGAGCGCCCAGGTTTCGACGCCCAACGCCGCCGCCAGATGCACCGCCGTGCTGCCGGCGCCGATCACCAGATCGAGCGCCGCGGTGAGCGCCGCAGCGCTGTCGATGTTGGTTAGGGCGTCGACGTCGTCAAAATGGTGAATTGCTGCGCCGGACGCGCGTGTGGCCCGCTCCAGCTCCTCCCGATGGTCGCCCTGCTGGAGGTTGATGAACTGAACGCCCGAGGTAGCGAAAACTTCGTGCCATTGCTCCAATCCGATCGAACGCTGTTGCACGTTAAGCGGCTTGGCGCCGGCCCGCCAGACGATGCCGACTTTCAGCCCCGGCCCCAACGCTTCAAGCCGCCGGCGCCATTGCAAAACCTGCTGTGCATCGGGCGTCAGTAGCCGTGCCTGTCTGGGAAAGTCCGCCCGACTTTTTCTCGTAAACTTCGGCAAATCGCCGGCCGGCGCCTGCACGTCGATTTGCACGTCCGCGGGTGGACGCCACAAGTGTTCTCGTCCCCGCGTCATCCCGCAAACGGTCGCGTCGGGGAAGGATCGGGCGAACAGCCGCTCCAGCCGCCGGCTGCAAGTCAGCAGGCAATGCCCGGCCTGCTGGATGATTTCCGGCAGGCAGGTCGCAAACATGATCTCATCGCCAATCCCCTGTTCCCCATGAACCAGAATCGTCTGGCCGGAAAGCGACGACCCATCCCACAGCTTCTGCGGAAAAAAATCTCGCGGGCGGGGGCCGCCTTCTTGGTGCCAGCGCCAGTGATATTCTTTCCAGCCTGCGTCGAATTTTCCAGATTCAAGCAACAGCAGCGCCCGTTTGTGGCGAGCCTGGGCGAAGCGCCCATCGATTTCGATCGCACGGCAATAACTGGCCATCGCGCGGTCGGTATGGCCGCAATCTCGCAGCACCGTGGCCAGCCGATCGAGCGTTGGCGCATCGGGCTGAATCTCGACCGCTCTTTGATACAGCTCGGCCGCTTCTTCCAGGCGCCCCTGCAGTCGGCGAGCCTGGGCCAAATTGCAAATGATCTGCGGGTTTGCAGGCAGGCCCTCAATCGCTTTCAGATATCGCACCGCCGCCTCGTCGATGCGATCTTGTTCTATGAGCACGTTGCCCAAGTTGTTGTGCGCCGCGGCGTAGTCGGGCTTGATTTCCGTGGCCCTGGTGAAACACGCGGCGGCCTCGTCGAGATCGCCGTCGTCGAGCAAGAGCTTGCCCAGATTGTTATGGGCCTTGGCCAAGTTGGGTTCGAGCGAGATCGCCTTTTCATAGACCGTGCGTGCTTCGTCGATTCGACACGTCGCCCGTAGCGCGTCGGCCAGGTTGAGCTGGACCGTCGCTTCGTTAGGCACCATTTCGGCCAGCTCTCGAAGCACGGCCAGCGCTTCCTCGTGTCGACCGGAATCGGCCAACGTGGCGCCGAGATTCAAGCGGGCTGCCGTGGCACGAGAGTCCAATTCGATCGCCCGCTGATACGAGGCGATCGCTTCGTCGTGTTGGTCGTCGAGACGCAGCGCGTTGCCCAAGTTGAAATGAACCAGCGGCGAGGTGTCGTCGATGGCCAACGCGCGGCGGATCGACTTGATGGCGAACTCGGTCCGCCCGGTCTGCATGGCCACCACGCCGAGCAAGTGCATGGCGTCGGGGTATCGCGGGGCGTGCTGCAGAATCTCGCGGTAAATCTGCTCGGCATCTTTCAGCCGGCCCGCCTGATGATGCACGACGGCCTTGTCCAGTGCTTCACGAATCGACTCGGTAGAAAACTGGTCGCTGCGGTGGTGCAGCGCGCTGCCGGCGTCGGACAGCGGCTCCTCGTCGGATGATTCCGCATGGGCATCGACAGGCGCAGCGGCGACTTGTTCGGCCTTGGAAAACGGCTGGCCGACTTTCTCGTGAAGCCGGCGGGCCACCTCATCGAAGACCGGCTCCCAACAGGTTCGCTCGCGCTGGCGGAAGAGCCGCACGCTGGCGTACCAGGGGCTTTGGCTTCCGCCGACGTGCCAGCGCCAAGCCGGCACCAGCGGCAACATGGCCCAAGCCGGCGTGCCCAGCGCGCCGGCCATGTGGACCGTGGCGTTGCCGACGGAAATTACCAGATCGAGCGCCGTGACCTTGGCGGCGAACTGGTCGAGATCGACCAGCGGATCGCCCTCGGAAAAATCGTGAATCGTTACGTCCAACTGGCGGCCAGCCGCGTCGATTTCTTCGCTACACTCGCCGTATTGAAGATTGATGAAATGCACGCCGGGCGTGGAAAAGATACCGCGCCACTGCTCGAGCGTCGTGGTGCGTTTGCGTCGCTCGGCCGGCTTTCCGCCTGCTTGCCAAGAGATGCCCACCTTAAGACCCGGGCCAAGCTTCGCCAATCTCGCTTCCCAGTGTTCCACCTGCGCGGCATCCGGCGTGAGCAATCGTTCGGCACGCGGAAAACTCTCCCAATCGGGCCGAAAGAAGCCAGGCAGGCTGCCGGCCGGAATTTGCCAGTCGACTTTTTCCGGCAGCCGCGGCGGGGCCCAGCCGCTGTGACGCTGATGCCCGACGACTGTAGCCCCGGGAAAAGAACGCGCGAACAGCGTTTCCAGCCGGCACTCGCAAACCAAATAACAATGCTCGGCGCGGGCGATAACTTCGGGAAAACACGTCGCGAACATCACCTCATCACCCACCCCCTGTTCGGCATGAACCACGATCGTCTTGCCCGAAAGCGACGAGCCATCGTAACGCGGCTCGGTGAAGCGATCGATATTAACCTCGCCGACCGCCTCGCGGTTTTCGTATTCGCGCCAGCCTTCGGCAAAGCGGCCGGCCGTCAGCAGCGTCACGGCGTAATTCCACCGCGCCTTGAGATAACGGGGCTTGATCGCGAGCGCCCGGCGATACGACTGGATCGCATCGTCCAGCCGACCGAGCGCCCGCTGCACGTTGGCCAGATTATAATGGGCAATCTGACACTCGGGTTTTAGCTGCACGGCCTTCTCCGACCACGAAAGTGCCTCTTCGTATCGCTCGTAATCGTCGAGGATTCCGCCGACGTTGAGCGCCGCTTCCTGGAAAGTCTCGTCGAGCCGGGTCGCTTCGATAAACGCCGCCTTGGCCTCTTCGTCGCGGCCTTTCAATCGCAGCGCCGCCCCCATCTCGAAGTGATACACCGCGTTGTTCGCGTCGATTTCCAATGCCCGCTGAATCATCTCCAGCGCCACGTCAACGCGATCGGTCTTGCGGGCAATCAGCGACATCAAGTGCAAGGCATGGGGGTTGCCTGGCTGCTCGTCCAACACGGGCCGGCAGAGCTGCTCAGCACCGGCGTAGTTTTTCTCTTCATAAAGGATCAGCGCCGCGGCAAGTTTGTCGTCATTCGTCGGCATCGTTTATTTTCCCGTTAAGCGTTCTTGATTTGCAGTCGCGTGTAAGTCACGAATCACGAGCGGAAATAGCCCCTGGCGGAAGCCGGGGGTTCCAAGGAGCAATGCCGGAGGCTGGGGACCGGGGACTGGGGACTGGAGACTGGAGACTGG
>JADFKK010000328.1 GCA_022564995.1 Planctomycetota bacterium
TGGTAGTGCATAACTACTTCATGGCGTCCACCGTGATAGAACCTACGTACGCCGGGTTTCGCCTCGGGACGAATGCGCCAATGCGGCTCAGGTAGTTGGAAATCTCTGTGTCGAGGGCCAGCACCCGATCTGGATGTCGGCTGGCCAGATTCACCCTCTCGCCGATGTCCGCTTCGAGATCATACAGTTCGAAGCGATCGCGCTGGTCATCCCCATCGTGATGAAAGCGGATCAATTTCCATTTTCCGCGCCGCATCGAAGTTGCCGGTACGGTCCCGGCTTTCAGAAAATAGTGGGGGACGAAACAAGGAAGCTGGGCACGCGGATCGCTCTGGGACAAGAATGCAGGAACCTGCGACACGCCATCCAGAATGTGTCCTTTTGGTTTGACCAGGTTGAGCATCTCGAGCAGAGTGGGATACCAGTCCGTACTGCTCAGCAATGCATCGCTCTTGCTGCCGGGCGCTACATGTCCGGGCCAGATCACAACTGCCGGAACCCGGATTCCGCCTTCGTAGATCTCTCCCTTACCGCCCCGCAGCGGTGCGTTGCTCGTCGCCGGAACGTTGTGGATTCGGTCATAGGTACTCCCACCATTGTCCGAGTAGAACACGACGATCGTTCGCTCTGCGAGTTCGAGTCGATCCAGGGCATCGAGCAATGTCCCGACCGCCTCATCGAAGCTCTGAACCATCGCTGCATAGATCGGACTCCGTTGGGCATTGACCGAATGAACTTTCTTGACGTATTTGTCGACCAGGATCGCCTTGGCGTCAAACGGTCCATGGGTCGAGTACGCCCAATAGTTGATAAAGAATGGCCGGTTCTTGTGTTTCTCCATGAACGCCACGGCCTCTAGGGCCAGTCGATCTTCGATGTGTTCACCCGGAATATTGGGTTCGAAGTTCAACTCCTCCGGAAATTGCCAAGGTGCCGTATACGAACCCGCGGGTCCGGGGCCGGACCAGTGCGGAATGTCGACATCGAAGCCCTGCTCAAGAGGGCTGTAGGGCTCATGGCCGAGATGCCACTTCCCGAAGTATCCAGTGGCGTAACCCGCACTCTGAAGCACTTCGGCCAGCGTTTCCACTTCGAGGCCAAGCCGGGTTGCCGCGACCGGGGTACTGGCCTTCCTCGATTTTAATTTGGGCCGGTCCGCAATCTCTTCCGGTGTGCGAAATCTGGACTTCGTGATCGCTCGCTCAATATGCCCGCCCGCTGCTGTTATCCCGAGACGGCCGGGTGCCTGCCCAGTCAAGATGCTGGCACGGGTCGCGGAGCAGACGGGGCTCGCCGAGTATGCATTGCGGAAGACCATGCCTCGGCTCGCGAGACGTCTGATGTTCGGCGTCTCGTAGAACGTCTTAGGGTTATTACAGCCAACATCCATGTAGCCGAGATCGTCGACCAGAATGAACAACACGTTCATTTTTTTCGGCGACTCGGCACCATAGGCTGCGCCGGCAAGAAACCAAGCCGTCAGCGTCAGCAGGGCCAGCCACAGCAGCGTCCTGCATCGCGTCATCGTATTTCATTCCAAAGTCGGCAGAGAAACAGACCGCATTGATGTGCGCCTATTTTCGCACGCGGCGAACAGCGTGTCGAGCCACAAGAACCGAGCGGCGCGTTAGGCGGCTTGAAACTCCGCCCAGTCCAGGCCCAATTGTCGATATTTCACGGTGCCGTCACCACGGTTTCCAGGCAAACGGGAACGCTGTCATCAAGAACCATCGCGTTTTTCGGCAGCGATCGGCCCAACTCCTGATAGGTCTCGACCACCGCAGCCAGCGCGTCCTTGACGTTGTCCAAAGCTTCTTCGACGGTGTCGCCTTCGGTGACCAACTCCGGCAGGAGCGGCGAGGTGACCGTGTAGCCACCTTCCGGCTGTGGCGCAAGGATGAGCGGTATCTTATAATTCACAATTTTGGCCTCCCGCTATGTTCTTGGATGGCGGCGACACAACGCCAGCCTACTCTGCATTGTAACGTCAGTGGTCTCGACCGTCACCATAGCGACGGACCAGGGAGCCGGCGTTCTGGGCGAATCGCCACAGCACGGCGTCGTTCACTCCAGCGCAGGCAATTTTTCCGCCGGCACTAACCCCCGAATCGTCCGCGCCTTGCCCGGCTCACGGCTGATGAAGCCCGTCTCGTGAAGCTTGATGATCATGTTATGAACTGTCGGCGGAGTCGTCCCAAAATAACACCGCAAGTCAGTCTCCGCCGGCGGGCGGCGATTGAGTTTGGTGTACGAGTGAACGAAGGCCAGATACTGGCCTTGTTTGTAGGTGAATGATGGGGTCATGGTAGTTTCCCTCGTACTCGTACTCCTCCTCGTACTCGTACTCGAAATTTGGCACGCAGCCGTCCACGCCGGCATTCGAGTACGAGACGAGACGAGTACGAGTACGAGTACGAGGAGGAGGACGAGGACCAGAGCAAGCGGAATCAACCCCTCACTTCTCCACCCGCTGTCGCACGAACTTCACTTTCGGCCGGCCGCCTTTGCCGGTGAGGTGGTCGTTGACGTAACGCAGCCGCTCGCGGGGGCGATCGGGGTCGCGGAAGTTGTCGCCCTTTTGCAGAATGGCGCGGGCCTCGGGCATGGCGCCGAAGCTGCGCGTGCCGGCGGCCTGGCAGGGAAACCAGTGACCCTTGTTTTCTTTGTCGACCAGATAGAACTCGGGATAGCAGTGGCCGTCGACCCACACGCTGCGGGCCGGAATTTTTTGGGCGCGACAGAGCGCCACGAACAGCGAGGTCATCTCTTCGCAATCGCCCGTGCCGTCTCGCAGGGCTCGCGCGGCGCCCTTGAGCGGGCCTAATTTGAACTTGACCTTTTCGCGGGTAACGTCGTACAGGGCTTCGGCGATTTTCCAGGCGTTGGCTTTCCCCTTGGCGGTGTTGCGGGCGAGCTTTTGGATGGTCTTGTTCCGGCTCTCGATAAACGGGCTGGGCGACATGTACAGCCGCATGTCGCGGCCGACCGTTTTGGGAATGGAAAAATGATCGCTCTTGGCCGGGGCTTTGATTTCTCGCTTGGTCATCTCGAACGTGATCAGGGCCTTGGCGACCTGTCCGGCGGCCAGACGGGGCACGCTGATGAGCATTTGCTTGGCGCCGCCGCCGAGGGTGCGATAGGTGATGCTCTTGACGCTGGGCGTGACCTCTTCGTCGACGATCTTGACCGACTGCTCCGGCCACTCGGTCGGCACCGGCACGCTGGCCTTCAGCCCGACGCAGTTTTTCGACCCGGCGGAGATAATGACGCCGATTTGCAGCCGGTGGGTCTGTGTCTCGCCGAACTGGATGCCGCCCGGTTTTGCCTCCGGCTCGTCGCCGAATTGGGCCACGGCGGGGGAGGCGAGCAGGGCGGCCAGGGCGAAGCCGAGAATTGCGTTTTTCGGTAAGTAGAACACGGTGGATCTCTCTTGGGGTCGATTTGCGTGCCGGCCCCCGCAGGCGCGCATCGGATTGGGATGATTCTATTGTACCGTCTCCGTCCGCCCGACGCGACGAAAAACGGCGGCGGCGGGACTACGCCCCGGCGGCGAGGTGTCTTACAATGAGGCCATGTTTTTCAGCTTCGACGGCATTGACGGCTGCGGAAAGAGCACCCAGACGGGCCTGTTCTGCGAGTATTTACGAGAAACCGGCCGGGAGGTGGTTTTCTGTCGAGATCCCGGCAGCACCGACCTGGGCGAGGCGGTCCGCGAGATTCTGCTCGACGGGGAGATCAGCGAGATTTCGCCCCGCAGCGAAATGCTGCTCTACATGGCCGCCCGGGCGCAACTGGTCGACGAGGTGATCGGCCCGGCGCTGGCAGCCGGCAAGGTCGTCGTCAGCGATCGATTCCTGCTGGCCAACGTGGTCTATCAGGGACACGCCCGGGGTTTGAGCCCGCCGGCGCTTTGGCAAATCGGACAGGTGGCCACCGACGGCATCGCGCCCGATCTGACCTTCGTGCTCGACTTGCCGGTCGAGGTGGCGGCGGCGCGGCTGGGCGGCGAGCGCGACCGCATGGAGTCGGAAGGCCAGGCGTTTCATCAGCGGCTTCGCGACGGGTTTCTGGTCGAGGCCAAGTCAGCCCCGAATCCCATCGCAGTGATCGACGCGACCGCCTCGATCGACAAAGTCCAACAACAAATCCGCCAAGTGGCCACGCGGCTGCTGGACGCCGAGGAAGTGAGCAAATCGACATGAGTTGGCAAGACATCAAGGGACATGCCGAAGTGCTGGAGAAATTTCGCCGGGCCGTGGCGCGGGGGCGGTTGGCCAGCACGTTTTTGTTCGTCGGCCCCGAGGGTGTGGGAAAGCGGACGTTCGCCGTGAAGCTGGCCCAGGCGCTGTTGTGTTCCGAGGATTCGGCCCAACCGCTTGATCCGTGCGGCACATGCGAAAGCTGCGTGCAAGTGACGGCCGGCACGCATCCCGATCTGCACATGGTGAAGAAGCCGAAGGATCGCAGCTTCATTCCGCTGGAGCTGTTCATCGGCGACAAGCAGCACCGCATGCAACAGGGCCTGTGTCGAGAGATCGCGCTAAAACCATACATGGGCGGGCGAAAGGTCGCCGTAATCGACGATGCGGACCACCTGAACGTCGAGGGGGCCAACTGTCTGCTCAAGACGCTCGAGGAGCCGCCGCCGCGTTCGATCTTGATTCTGATCGGCACCAGCGCCGAGCGGCAGCTTCCTACGATTCGGTCCCGCGCCCAACTCATCCGCTTCGGTCCGTTGGCGGAAGCCGACGTCGCCGAGTTGCTGTTTTCGACGGGAATCGTCGACGACGCCAGTCGAGCCCGCGAGATTGCGGCCCGCAGCGGCGGAAGCCTGGCGATGGCACGGCGGTGGGCCGATGAGGAACTCGGCCGCTTTCACGATGCCCTGGTGCGACAGTGGGCCGCCGCCGACTACAGCGCGGTGCGGATGGCCCAAAGCGTCAACGAATTCGTCGCCGAAGCCGGCAAGGAAGCCGCGGCCCGACGCGACCGGCTGCGGCAGGTGGTTGGCGTCGGGCTGGAATTTCATCGGCAATTGTTGCGAGAGCTGAGCGGAGCAGATTGCGAACAGGCTGGACTGCCCGGCGACGTGATTCGCACGGCGGCGAGCAATTGGCGCGGAGATTGGGAAACGGCCGCGGCCTGCGTCGATCGTTGCCTGGACGCCCTGGCTTACGTCGACCGCAACGCCAATCTGGTCACGCTCGTCGAATGCTGGTTAGACGATTTGTCGGCGATGGCCGTGACCGGTCGGCCGCTGGTGTCTTGAGTTGCACGGCGACATTACCTACTTCCGCGACCACGATTCCGCCGTGCCGCCCCACAACTTCGCCAGCAGATTGTAGGTTTCCCGATCGGTTTCTTTTAGCTCGAATCGCAGAAACGGAAAGTGATCGTTCGTGCCGAACATCGTCTCGCTGAATTCGGCGAAGAACTCCTGCTGGCTTGCCAACGCCGGGTGAGGCACGCGGCGGCCGTCGAAGCGGAGCACCGACTTGTACTTGCCGGACTTCTTGATGCGGGCGAGTGCCATGGCCACATCGGCGTTTTTTCCGCCAAGGTGCGACTGAAAGTAACCGCAGGCCAACAGACGCAGCACGATCGACTGCTGCTCCGGGAAAAAACGGAGGTAATCGCTCGCGTTGCCGATCTCGACCGAGCCGGCCTTGTCGGGATTCTGTCCGCGATCCCGCAGCCACTTCGCCGAGGTGTGATAGGCTGCGTGCGGCACGTCGGCGCTTTCGCGCTCGACCCAAATCGTCGTCTCTTGCAGCTTCTTGACCGCTGTCCCGGGGACATAACGCTTCACGTAGTGTAGATCGCGCCGCAACAATCGCAGGGCGCGCTTTGCCAGTTGTTGGTCCTCCGATAGCTTGGGCGCGACCCGCACTTGCCATCCCTCGATCGACACGGTTGTGTACTGTTTCGTTGGCGTATATTCGGCAGCAGCGCTCGCCGGCGGCTTCTCGTTCGAGTCGATTCCCGTAATCCGCGGCGCCGAGGCTATCGTTGTGATCACCCTAGCGGTCAGCTTCCGCCGCTCGTCGAGGTCGACGTTCCAGGCAGCCGCCACCCCGCGATAGGTCTCCGGATCGTGCTCGCGAAGCTGGGCCCGCACGAACGGGTAGATGTCGTTGGTGCCGAAGAACGCCTCGGAGCACTCGGCGAAAAACTCCATCTTGTTCGTCGCATGATACGGCTTGCGCCGGCTGCCGTTCCAGTGCAGGGCCGACTTGTAACGCCCGCTCTTCATCGCCTGCTCATACATCGGCGCGTTGCTGCCATAACCGCGATGGCTGCCCAGCACGAACCAGTCGTACCCGTGGACCAACTCATGAAACACCAGCCACGGTTGGCGAATCGATTCGTGCAGAAAAGGCCCACCCCGGGCAATGCCGATCATCGACTTAGGCTGCGGCGGCCGATAACCGCGGCTGACCAGCCAATTCCGCCCCGGATGAAACGCGATGCCCAGCTTCGCCTCACCATTGGCCAACCAAATCGGCACCTGCTGCAATTGCGCGAGCGCCTTGGGCGGCACCACCAGCTTGATTTGAAACAACTGATTCGCCATGTGCTCCAGGGCATCTTCGGTTTCCTTCGACTTATCCGCCAGCGATGCCTTGCTAATGTGAATGGTCCAGCCCTCGACGTTGCGCTTCACAAACAACGGCTTGGGTTCTTCGGCGGATGTCATTCCGGCGGTAAGCAGGATCGCCAAGACAAGGGTTGCGATATATCTCTTGTGCATCATCGTCTCCAATGGTCCGTCGGGCAGCGGTTGTGAAGGATGGTCTCGTCGCTGAAGTGAAAATCGCGACGCGGAAGGTCTATCCATCGTAGTTTCGCCGCGTCCGGATCGCAAGAAGGTAGGTTCCGCCACATTGTTTTGCCTCAGCCTCGTTCGAGTCAGCATGACCCGCCGCCCGCCGACTTCAACCGTCACCACGGCCGCCTCTGACTTGATCTCCGATACTTCGCCGCGAGTGGCTTGACCCCACCGCAAGGAACGGAGTATAATAGGCCGGAGCCGCGTTTGAAGGAGCGTTTTTCCATGGCCCTCGGTTTCGATTTCCAGCACGAAGGGATTTCGCCATGACCGTCGAACAGTTCCGAGAGCTTTGGCGTACCAAGCCGTTTCAACCGTTCACGATTCATTTGGCCGATGGCCGGAATCTCCGTGTCGAGCATCCGGAGTTCTTGGCGATGTCCCCGAGTGGACGCACTTTCATTCTCTACCAACCCGACGATTCGTTTAACATCGTCGACTTGCTGTTGGTGACCGACCTGGAAGTGAAGAAAAACGGCCAGACGAAAGACT
This sequence comes from Planctomycetota bacterium, assembly GCA_022564995.1. GTDB lineage: Bacteria > Planctomycetota > Planctomycetia > Pirellulales > JADFKK01 > JADFKK01. The sequence continues at coordinate 7,322 of JADFKK010000328.1, forward strand.
CGGGTCAGTCGAGGCAGAATTGAGGCCGTGTTGAATCGCGATGTCCCGCCTCACGCCACTTCAACCGGCACGGTGACTAGGATTTTCTCCGCTGCCTGATGCCCCAGCGTGACGCGCCGCCCGTCGACTTCGATCATCACGATGGACGCCTCGGCCTGATTCTCCAGCACCTCGCCGCGGGTGGCCAGCGAGATGCCCGACTCGGACAGATAACGCAGAAACTCCGGGCTCTGGTCCAACACACGGGCGAGTTGAAATCGCTCGCCGGGCTGACACTGCGAAAGGCTGCGGCCTTCGGGCGAGTTGAACGAAAGATCGGAACGGGGAATCGGATCGCCGTGCGGATCGGTCTCGGGATGGCCGAGAAATTCGTCGATGCGATCAACCAACAGATCGCTGACGGCGTGCTCCATGTGCTCGGCCTCGTCGTGAACCTCGTCCCAGGTCAAGTCGAGCGTGCGAACCAGAAACAGCTCGATCAGCCGATGCCGCCGCATCACGCGCAGCGCCAGCGAATCGCCCGCCGGCGTCAGCCGCACACCTTCATACGGCGTGTAAGTGGCCAGCGCCGCGTCGCTGAGCGTCTTCATCATGCTGGTGACCGTGCCCGGCGCCACGCCCATCTCCACCGCAATCTGCCCCGTCGCCGCCGGCCGGCCGTCCAGCTTAGCGCAGATCTGATAGATCGCCTTGGCATAGTTTTCGACGGTTAAGCTGGGCACGCGAGTGTCTCCGGGGTTGGTAGGTCGCGGGTTATTCTAAGCCGCGGCTGCAGTTTCGGCCAGCGGAGAAGGTGAGTCGTGGCACAGCACGCCCAACGTCACCGATCACCGGGCGGCGACGAGTAATTTTCCATCGCCGACTGGCCCGACTTCGCCGCTCCGGTGCATCGAATTGTTCTCTGCTTGCGTTGCGAGATCGGTCTGCCGGACGCTTCAAGTCTCGCCTGCGCGTCACGCAGGTAAGCGGCAGTGTCGCCGTTGCAGTCCGCGAGAATCTGCCGGCGCACAGCATGCAACTCGTCGAGAATCACGTTACGTGTCATCGTCGGCGCCTCCAAGGAATTCAATGGGCGTACAGATCAGCATGCCCGAAAGCCCAAGCTCATCCAGCAACCGATAAACGCGAGGAAGCTGGTGAGCATTGGCAATGTGTTTGCAGTTTTGCGTCAACAGGTATTGTACGCCTGCCAAGGCTGCCGCGGCAACGTGCAGTGCGTCGATTCGCGCGGATGGCGGCATCATCGAGCGGCCCACAATTTCGTCGGCAATCGTGTCGGCATCGGGATTCGCGGGTAAAACTGGGATTCCGTCAAGCATTTCGAGTCGGCGAGCGGCCGCATCGGAATCACCCATGCCAGCTTCGTCGATCACCAGTTGCGACGTGACGGTCTCGTAGAGGGGCCGCTGTTCGTCCATCCAGCGTTTTGCTTGGTCTTGGAGAACAGCCGTAGCCGGGTCAGAACTACGCCACGCAGTTGCATGGCTTACGATAGATGTTTCGATGTAAACTGCATCCATCGCAATATTCTACGGCAGAGAACGACCAAGCTAACCTGCCCGGTGCTGCCAGGCAGAGAAAACAGTTACCACCAAAAACCCCGCCCGGCAGCACCGGGTCAGGTTGAGCGCCTTGTTAGGGGGCGCTCTTGACGTCGATGGGAATTGTCCACCTTCGAATCACGGAAGCGGTGATCTTTTTGACTACTTCTTTCCGATAGTCGGTTCGCTTGCGGCTTCGTTTGTAATCAAAATCAAGATTGTTCCAATCTTGACGTTTAGGAATCATTGCCTTGTTGTCGGAAAGCGTATTATAGGGAAGCCATTTTTCCAGCGGCGTTTTTCCATTGACTTTCAAACTGGAGACTTCCCAGATTTCAAACACTTTGATTGTATTCCAAGCTTCGATTTCATATGCAGAGAACTCAATCGTGGCATTCGCGGCCAATTGGAAGGCGATAAATTTATCTTCGCCATAATGCCGAATTAACGCAACTCGCTTTCCATCGTGAATATACTCTTGGCCCCCGAACGGCTGCTTGGAGCCGAACCGAGACGTGAATTGGTTCTTCTTCGTCAGCGGCTCACCACCCCAATATCGGATGAGGAACCACGTTGGCTTTTCGTGGCGGTTTTGAATGACCAAATTGACGCCGTACGAGCGCAACGGCGGCTTCAGATCACGCTTGTAGAGATAGGAGACTGTTGCCGGCGGTCCATCGGGTACGGCTTTCGGCGCATCCGGAGTACAGGCCGTGAGTACAAGAATCAATAGGCTTGTGCATCGCATTGGCCGTCCAAATCGAGCACCCGCTAAGACCAAAGACCCTATTCAGGAAAATCTCGTTCCGCCTGTGCCTTTATACAGGTATTCGCGTCCAGCACTCAGTTAGACGTGAAATTTTGGATCGAATCCGGGCGCGTCGCTTTTATCCCCATCGAAGAAGGTCGTACAGAAATCGAGGCTCATATTACCAATCTTATGACGCAATTTGGTTTGGACGAAATCTATAAAAAGCAACTACCGGATATTCCACATGCCCCTACAAAGCGGTTGGATCAATCGAACGGTTGAACAAGAGAGAATTGTTCACGATAAGAAGACCAATTTTCATTATATTCGTAGTGGTGTAGAATGGACACCACCCGGTACCGAAGTACAAATAATCAAATGCAATGGGGGAGTTATTACCAAGCACGGAACTATGAAAGGAACTGTTATGCTTGGACTTATGAATCATAACGGTGAGAGAAAAGGTCAAATGATCGCCTGGAGTTACGAACGAGAA
>JADFKK010000329.1 GCA_022564995.1 Planctomycetota bacterium
TCTTGCTTGGGCTTGAGCCAGCGAACTTCGAGCGTGAGCACAAAGTCGGTATATTCTTTGTCGGAGCGAAGCCAGCCGCGACCGCCGTCGAGCTTGATGACGCCCTTGGTCGCGCTGAACTTACCGCCGTTCATGATGTGCCAGCCGTCGAGTGATTTGCCGTCGAACAGCGCGGTGAAGCCGTCGTTGTTCGCCGCCGGGGCCGGCTCCTCGGCGAAAATGTTGCCGGTCGCCAAGCTCACAAGCATGACGGTCAGAACGGTCGGGGCGAGTCGCGCTACCATGGTGTTGGCTCCCGTGGAGAAGTTGATTTCGGTGACTGAAACGACACATCAGAGCATATCATCGTACAAGAGACCGCTTGACGCATCAAGTATTTCTGATGGGTGGGTGTCCCGCCTTGCCGCATGTTCTATGATGGGGCGCAGGCACCACAGCCCCGTTCACAGAGGATTCAGCATGCAACTGCGAAAAGTCATCCCATGTTTCGGATCATTCATCGGCATCGCCCTGGCCACCAGCGCCCTTTCGTCGCCGGCCGCCGAGAAGCCGACGGCCGGCCGACAGGTCGAGCAGGCCCTGGCCGTTAAGGATCAAGACAAACCGGCGGCGCGTTACCTGCTGTTTTTGCCGAAACAATACGACGCACAGGCCGACAAGGCGTGGCCACTGATTCTGTTTCTGCACGGACGCGGCGAGAGTTACGGCCCACTGAGCCTGGTGAAGAAATGGGGACCGCCGCGGCTGGTCGAGAAGAACGCCGACTTTCCGTACATCGTCGTCTCGCCGCAGTGTCCCGGCAAGCAGCGCTGGAGCCAGCCGCGGCAGCAGCAGATTCTCGTCGACTTGCTCGACGACATTGAGAAGCGATATCGGGTCAACAAGGACCGCGTCTACCTGACCGGCCTGAGTTTGGGCGGGTATGGTTCGTGGACCTTGGCCGCCGCCCACCCCGAGCGGTTCGCCGCGGTTGTGCCGATCTGCGGCGGCGGCGATCCGAAAGATGCCGAGCGGCTCAAGACGCTGCCGATTTGGGTTTTTCACGGAGACAAGGACGGAGCCGTGCCGTTTTCCCGCTCACAGCAGATGGTCGACGCCATTCGCAAGGCCGGCGGCACGCGCGTCCGCTTTACCACGCTGGAAAACTACGGTCACAATTGCTGGTCGGCCGCTTATGCGTCTCCGAATCTATACGCGTGGCTCGATCAACAGAAGATTTCCGACCGCAAGCAGGCAGCGGGCGGAACTCCGTCCGGCGAGCGGCGTCCGTAAGGCCGCTGGTAATCCTCCCTCGCCCATTCTCCTCGGCGCGTGTATAGTAGGCCCTTGCCTGCATCGCACCCGACCGCTTCGACACCCTCCAGCGGCCGTCTGCCCACCCTCTTGCGTCGCCCGAGTTGTTTCTGAGCGGCGACGTCCTCTGGCGGAACCATGTCGAGTGATCCCCCGCGATTTGTCCTGCGAGAGGCCCACCGCTGGGCGCTGGCCCATCTGCGGCGAGGCTGGCTGCCGACGGTGCCGCTGACCATCATCCTGGCGGGCGTCATCGGCGTCTTGGCCGGCTACGGGGCGGCGCTGTTTACCTATTTGATCCGCAGTGTGTCCGATTGGACGGTGCGGCCGTTGGTCGATGCGTCAGACCAACCGGGCATGTTGGTGCTGCTCTGTCTGACGCCGGCGGCCGGCCTGTTGGTCGTTACCTGGTTCACCCGCAGCTTCGCTCCGGAGGCCGAAGGACACGGCGTGCCGGAGGTGATTACGGCGGTTGCCAGGCACGACGGCGTGATTCGACCGCGGGTGTCGATCGTGAAAATTCTGGCCAGCGCGATGTGCATCGGCACGGGCGGATCGATCGGCCGCGAGGGTCCGATTGTACAAATCGGCTCGTCATTGGGCAGCATGGCCGGCCAGCTATTCATGCTCCCGTCGCGCAATATCAAGGTGCTGGTGGCCGCCGGGGCCGCCGCGGGCATCAGCGCAACATTCAACGCGCCGCTGGCCGGGGTGATGTTCGCCAGCGAGATCATCTTGGGCAGCTTCGCCGTCGAGAGCCTGACGCCGATCGTGATCGCCAGCGTGTTGGCCGACGCGGTGCAGCAGAACGTCGGCGAGCACCGCCACGAGCCCGCGTTTCAGCAGCTTAACTACGAAGTGTTGGGCGTATGGACCGAGCTGCCCGCCTATGTGGTCCTGGGGTTATTGTGCGGGCTGGCGGCCGTGGGCTTCACCAAGCTGTTGTATTGGATCGAGGACATTTCAAAGCGGTGGATTCCCAAGTGGTGGCTGCGGGCGATTGTCTTGGGCGGCATCGTCGGCGTAGTCGGCGTGTTGTATCCGTCGAAGCCGCCGGTGATGTCCGAGGCAACCCAACACGAGAGCAACCAGCGCGATCGGGCGATGCCGCCGCTGTTCGGCGTGGGATACGAGGTGGTCGACCACGCACTTCATTTGGAAAACGCGGAAGTGGCCGAGACCGATGATACGCAGCGCGAGGCGGCGGTCGCTGGCGAAACGTCCAAGGCAGTGCGCCTCGACGCCGAGGCCATGTGGGCCGAGCTGTGGTGGTTGCTGCCGCTCGTGCTGTTGAAGCCGCTGTTGACCAGCATCACGCTCGGCGGGGGCGGATCGGGCGGGATCTTTGCGCCGTCGCTGTTTTTGGGAGCGACCCTGGGGGCGGCGTTCGGCTTAATCTGTAATCTGCTGGTGCCGGGGCTGAGCGCAAATCCCGGCGTCTACGCCATCGTCGGCATGGGCGCCGTGGTGGCCGGCACGACCCACGGCGTGCTTAGCGCGATCCTGATCGTTTACGAAATGACCGGTGACTACCGAATCATTCTGCCGATCATGGCCTGCGCGGGGCTGTCCAGCGTTGTCGCCGGGCTGATCGACCCGGAGAGCATTTACCTCAAGAAGCTCAGCCGCCGCGGCGAGTCGATCGCCCGCGGTCACGACATGCACCGTCTGGAACACATCATGGTGCGCGACGTGATGGTGCGGGAATTTCCCACGGTCCGACACACCGACAACGTGACCGCCATCATTCGCGTGGCCCGCGAGAACACGCACATCGAGAGCCTGCCGGTGATGGACGATGCCGGAAATCTGGTCGGCATCATTCGCAGCGAAGACTTGCACCGCGTGCTCGACAGCGACATCTCGCCAAGCCTATTGAATGCCGACGATATTGCGCTGATGTCGCCGATCGCCGTTTCGCCCGACGCGAATCTAATCGAGGCGCTGCGCGATTTCGGCACCCGCGACATCGACACCTTGCCGGTCGAGTCGCGTCGCGGAGGGCAGCGGCAATTGGTCGGGCTGTTGCTGCGCTCCGACGTCATGCGCCGCTATCGCGAAGAGATGCTCCGCGTGCATCGCGTAACGGTTCCTCGGAAGTAGCCCTATCCGCCGCCGTTCGGATCGACGTTGCCGACCATGTGGAAGTGATCCTTGTCGATGTGGACGACCTCAATGACTTCTTCGTCGATCAAGGTGTGCGGGATCGGCCAGCCAACGCGCGTCGTCTTGGTGAAATAGACCGTACATTTGTAATGCACGTGGTGTAGCTGCGCCGGCCCGATCAAAGGATAAACCCGAGGTTTGTCGATTCCGTCTTGGGTCTTTTCCTTAACGATCCGCACGTTGCTGATCTGCACTTCATGCAAGAAGGGCCAGCCTTTGGCGGTCGGATGAATGTCCTCGATCGCCCGCATCACCTGGTCGTCGCTGGGCGGGTCGAGACCGGTGGCCTGCCCACCTTCGGCGATCGGCGGCAAAATCGCCACGCGGTCGTAACGCTCGTGCATCCAGTGCTCGTCTTCCTTCTTCCGTTGAAAATACGGGCTGATGGGAATCGGCATGCCGAGGAAGCCGAGAGCGGGGCCCTGGGCTGTTTGACATCCTGTGCCGGCCAACATGGCGACGGCCAAAAGAGCGAGCGTGGCGGTTGAAGTTGCCTTGCGTGCCATGGAAATTCCTCTGCTGGCTTGGAATGCCGCCGTGGGGTGATCGAGCTGATTCTCGGCCCCGGCGAACGTGTTCGGTCGAATGCCCAAGCGGAAAGTCCGCGTGGTGGCTTAACCCTCTTATCGAGTCAAACTGGGAGGAACTTGCGGATAATTCCGATTTTGCCGAAAATCCGGGATAATGCGCCCGGCGTACCCAAACGCAGATAGTTTTATGGAAAAGAGCGACTCATCTTGCGACTTCGTGGTCGACCAACTCGGCGATCTCGGCACCCTACATGTGCGGCGGATGTTTGGGGGAAGTGTCCAATTTCGTTGTAGCTGCCGTCGCCAATCTGCCACCACAGTGGCTGATCTACATCACGGTCAACGATCTCAAGCAGAGCATGGAGCGGTGCAAATCGCTGGGCGGAAAAGTGCTAAATGAGCCCACCAGCGCCGGCGGCGGAAGCTACGCCATCATTCAAGACCCGGCGGGAGCGATTGCGGCGCTGTATGAAGCGAAGAGCGGCAGGTGAGTGACGTATGACCACCGTAATGAGCGGCGAATTGCCGATGCGTGACGGCCAACTGAACGGCAGACGGTCGACAACCCGGGGTGTCAAAGTTGATGTCACCCAAAATAGCACCCCTATTTGGCTCATTTACTTGTGAGAACCTCTTTGGCGGGGTACGATTGAGGGCTGCTATTCCCGTTGGTCGAAGGTTGCTATTTCCGTCGGTCGAATGAGACGATACTAGTAGCATTTGCTTCGTTTCCCAGATTCCTTTCGAGTGTCTTGTTTTGAGAGGGCCGTATGGCTTCAGGATCGCCACGACAGCTACCGGACGGGACGGAGTGGCATGCCCAGTACCTTCGGGTGATCACGTTTCCAGTGGAGTCCCACGTTTCGGACGATCAAGACTGGTGGCGCGACGTGACCGACTCGGAGCCGGAGACGTCAACTCGGAAACCACAATCACGTGTGGACTCTGGGGTCTTCGAAGGCTCGTCTCTTGCCCTAGAGGTTAGCCCTCTTCGTGTGCAGTGGACGCTATCGCCGCATCTCGATCCGGAGAACCTACCAACGAGTTTTCCGACACTCGGACCAGTCCACCAACGGCGCGACCGATTTATCGAATTGATGAGTCGGTGGCTTCCGGATGCGCCGGCAATCAAGCGATTGGTATTTGCTGGAAATCTGGTGCAGTTCGCGGATACGCGAGAGGAATGCTACCAACGCCTGAACCAATACCTTTCCCATACGGATGTCGATCCCAGCACCTCAGACTTTATGTATCGAGTCAATCGGCAGACAGCGTCAGGCACAGGAATACCAGGATTGGAAGTGAACAGGTTGTGTACATGGGCATGCGTAACACTTTCGTTCGGAATGCGTGTTCACTCGGTGCCGAGCGGTGATGCGCGAGACGTGTCGATCGGGGAGGATCAGCACGCTTGTACGATTGAGCTTGACATAAATACTGTTCCGAATTCTGCCGGGTCAGAACTGCCACAAGACCGCCTAGCGGACATTCTTGTTGAACTAGCGGAATTTGGGCTCGAAATCGCCGAGATCGGGGACGTCTAAAATGAACGATTCTGTAGAGCTTCCCGGAATGGTCCACCGACCGCCAAAGCCTGAGACGCAGTCTTACATCGCTGTTTCGACTGGTGTTGAGACCCGGGCGATCGTGTTCGTTTTTCCACCCAACGTCGTTGTACTCACATCGCCCAACTCCACTTCAGCGCAAACTCTCCGAGAAGCTGGAAGTGGAACGGAAGATTCCCAAAGCAACGGCGAAGGCGAGTTTATCTTCGTTGATCCCTATCGCTCCAAATACGATGGAAGCGTGGCGGATGTTGATGGTCCCAATTATAGCATCGATCAAGAAACCGAAGCGTTTCTGGGCCGCGTCTACGACTTGGAAGGCAAAGGGCAAGCCCGTCACGCGATCGACGTCATTTTCCAACACATGAACAGTTTGTTGATGGAACGCCGATTCGACGATTGCAACGAAATCCTCCGCAAAACCGAGTTGCGAAGAATCTCTCCGATGCTCATGGCGGCTTTTCTCACGATCACCGCTGCTGCACGAAAGGAATTGAAGAATCGGCCCGTATTCTTTGAAAACGTGCGCCTCCTCGTTGAAGCTGAGCGGGGACCGGAGGATGCGAAGCGTTTGTTGGTCGGACTGAGATAGCGAAGCATGGATTCGAATCGCATCAAACGATCTGAAGCAGATGTCGCTGTGCTTGCTGTGGGGATCTCCCAAACTCCGCAAGGGAATACGCATACGGGTGTTGTGTACGTGGACGGCAAAGGGCAGATGCGTTTTCTCGAACAGGCGTTTCACAAGGTCACTCGAAGTGAGCTGGTCCAAGAGAGCGTGAGTTTTTGCGATGGTCTTTTCTTGTTTGCCCTTCTGGATATCGATCCAGATCGCGCAGAAATCGTGGCTGGACTTTGCAGGCTAATTGCGAGTACAAGGCCATCTTTTACTTACGCGCTGATGTACGATCCAGATGCTCAGTTTGATGTGCATACAGGACGACTTTCGCTTCCAAGCGGGAAGGGACTCAACTGCTCCACCTTCGTTCTGGTCTTATTCAAGTCCGCACAATTCCCGCTCATAGACTTTAGCGGCTGGCCAGAAAGAGAAGAGGACGTACGGGCTCACAAGGAACTGATCCGCTTGCTGCGAGACAACCAGCCGCCCTCGGAACAGGGGCACATCGCCGCCGTTGAGAATGAAGTCGGTTGCATTCGCGCTCGCCCCGAAGAGGTTGCCGGCTCTTGTCTGTGCCGCCTTCCGGCGAGGTTTGAGAATGCCCAATCCGCGGGTCAGGCGATTCTCGAAAAACTAGGCGAGATTCAACGGGCCGGCTAGGAAATCAGGTCGGAAAGGCCGGGCATGCGTCGCGCCGTCGCTTTGCAAATTCGGCGATCACGATTTCAAGTGGTTCCCGTTCGCTCGGATGCCACGCAGAGGTTCTTGCCATTGGCGTCGGCGGCGAAGAGGTGTAGCCGCGCCGGGTCGAGGTAGAAGTCCCGCTGGGTGTCGGCTTCGACGGTGGGGTCGAAGTCCATGCGGGCGATGAGTTGGGTGGCTTCGGCGCTGCTGGGCGAGCCGCCCGTGGCGCCCGTTAGATGCACGTCCATCGCTTCCCCGAGCGGTTCGACGGCGAGGACTTGGGCGGACAGGGCGTTGCCGTCGTCGGCGAAGCGGCCTTCGGAGCGGCTGCTGATGGCGCTGGGGCGGATGCCGAGGATGACGCGCTCGGGGACGTTGCCGGCGAAACGATTGGCGGCCCACTCGGGTAGGCGAATCCGCCAGGGAGAATGCTCCAGCCACAGCCCGTCGGCGTCGGCGATGATCTTCCCGTCGAGAAAGTTCATCGGCGGTGATCCGATGAAACCGGCGACGAAGCGATTGGCGGGGTGGTGATAGACGCTCAGCGGATCGCCGCACTGCTGAATCATGCCTTCGTGCATCACCACGATGCGATCGCCGAGCGTCATCGCCTCCTCCTGGTCGTGGGTGACGTAGATCATGGTCGTGCCGAGCTGTCGCTGCAATCGCTTAATCTCGCCGCGCATCTCGACCCGCAGCCGGGCGTCGAGATTGCTCAGCGGTTCGTCGAGCAGAAAGCAGGCCGGGTCGCGGACCATCGCCCGACCCAAGGCCACCCGCTGCTGCTGTCCGCCGGAGAGCGCCCGCGGCTTGCGGTCGAGCAGGTCAGAGATTCCGAGCATGGCCGCGGTGGCTTCGACCTTCGTCTTGATCTCGGCCTTAGGAACCCGCCGCAATCGCAGGCCGAAGCTGAGATTCTTTCGCACGTTCATGTGCGGGTAGAGCGCGTAATTCTGAAACACCATGGCAATGTCGCGGTCTTTCGGCGCCAAGTCGTTGACCACGCGATCGCCGATGCGAATCACGCCGCCGGTGAGCTCCTCTAGCCCGGCGATCATCCGCAAGGTCGTCGTCTTGCCGCAACCCGACGGGCCGACCAGCACGATCAATTCCCCGTCGGCGACCTCCAAACTCACATCGTCGACCGCCCGGATGTTGCCGGGGTAAGTCTTGGCAACGTGTTCGAGGACGACTTGAGCCATGGGGGCGGACGTGGTGGATGAACACGAGCGGACAAAGCGGACACCGCCATGCTAACATATCGCATCGGCTGGCCACAGAGAGCGGAATCTAACATCCGAATGACGAATGACCAATGTCGAAAGAATGACGAATTCCGAAGCCCTAACAAAAGCCGGTTACGCGATCGACATAGACTCGTCCGGCGGCGAGGTTTTGGCATTCGACATTCGTGCTTCTTTCGTCATTCGTCATTCACGACAGGTGCGTAGGGTGCATCACGATGCACCGAATGACAATGGGTGACATGAAATGGTGCATCGAGATTCACCCTACGCGGTTCGGCCAGCGGGATCTTGACGTCATCCTGGTTCCCAAGCGAAGCCGTCATGAACTTCGTTGGCCCCAGCGAATGAAAATGGGTTATTTCGCTCCGAGCTTCGCATCCCCGAGGGACGCTCCGCCGCCACCCGGGCTTGTCCCGGTGGAGCGCACGTTCTTGCACTACTTCACCGACGGCTACGTCCACTCTTGTCTCGACGCACCGACGCCTCTGGCGTCGGTGCGTCGAGACAAAATTAGGGGTCAGCAGCGACGGTAGTGCAGAAACCCTGCTTCCACCGGGGCAAGCCCGGGTGGGGAGCTATTATCGTACGAGCTTGGGAGCGAGGGGCTTCCGTTCGCCTCAAAACCGCTTCGACACCCCCGTGCCGACGAAGTAGTCTTCGGCGTTGCGGTTGAGGCCGAGGCCGGCGAAGGCGTCGAGTTGCAGGTCGTTGTTTACGAGAAACGTGAAGCCGCCGTTGAAGAAGTGTTTGTTGCGTTCGGTGTCGGCCCCGCTGGGAATGAAGGCAAACCATTCCGTGTAGGCGCCGAGTCGGTCGGTGAGGCTGTAGGCGATCGTCCAGCTTTGGGCGAACTCGTAGTATTCGTTGCTGGTGGTGCCGTCGATCGCCTTGTTGAGTTGGCTGCTACCGCCGGTCGAGATGCAGTCGTTGATTTCCCAGCCATACACCCAATTCACGCCGGGCAAGGTTTCATTGGCAGTGAACGCCGCGCTGCCGCTGGGCACGGTCATCTGCGGGATCAACGCCATTTCGGGCAAGATGCCTTCCTGCGGGGTGAGCGCGATCTTAAAGCCCAGATATAAGTCTTCGCTACCTTGGGCGAAGGTGTTGGTCGTTTCCTCGGCGTAGCTCCAGCCGACGCGCAGCTCCAGCCACTCGGCCAGAATGCCGTAGCGGAGCAATAGCTCCGGGTAGGAGTGTGACTTGGTCCGCCCGCCGGCTTCGCTGTCGTAGGTGTAGCTGTAGCCCATTTCGAGCTGGGCGACACCGCGACCGACGGTGACGCTCGACTCGGTAAAGTCGGGCCGATCGGTTATCAGCGGCTCGTCGAGGTCGGGCCCGCCACCGAAGCTGGTGCCATAGCTCCATTGGAAGAGCGTTCCGCGCGGCTCGCAGGGATCGGGGCCCCACGAGCAGTTTTCTTCGTCGTCTTCTTTGTCGTTCTCTTCCGCGCAGGTCTCGCACGCTCCGAATCCGAACAACGGCTCTACAGCCTCCCCGTCGCTGACCAGCCAGGCGAGCCCGCCGCCAGCGATCAACAGAGTGACACTCAACGATCGAAACAGATGAGTTTTCATACCGAAACACTCCCCATCAGTGATTGCCGGTCGCGCGAAAGTGGGAGGACACACCAAGAAAACTCGCGTTTTGAAACGGGTAAATCCCCCGATTTCTCCGCAGGGCGGCTAGATCCTCTCGAACCAAATGCCGGCATTATTCATCAATGGCGGACCACGCAGAAATAGCGCAACCAGATAAATTGAAACGACTTACGACAATTCAACGAAAAAGCGTGGGACCAGCGGTCGTTAGGCGCAGTAACCCTCCTTGACGTATTGTCGGCCGTTTTGCATAATTTTGATTAGTCAAAAAATATATTCGTGCCGATCAAAATTTGGACGGGCCGTTGCAATCGTCGCTTCGGTCCGCCGCGGCTGGC
>JADFKK010000330.1 GCA_022564995.1 Planctomycetota bacterium
CCGACGGCAAGAATCAGCGTCTCGCCGGTCGTGCGAACGAGAAGCCATACCTGGCGTCTGCCGCGAGATTCGGTCCAACCCATGATCGAGGTAAGCTTGCCCTCATCGAACGTCGGATTCGGGCGTTCGACGACTCGATCCGGCCGCGGCGGCTCAACCGTGACGCGGACCGTCGCCGTGTCCTCTTTGGCCGGCAGTCCGTTATCGCGAACGATCACCGTAAACTCGTAAGTGGTCAATTCGGTCGACTTATCCGCAATCCATGTGAACGAACCGCTGCTGCTGATTCGGGCTCCGGAGGGCGCATCGTCGCCGAGCGAAAAGCTCCGCTTCTGGCCCTCGTCGTCGTCGCTGGCCCGCACGGTAAAGCTGAGCCGGCTCTCCTGATAGGCCGTTTTGTCGCCTATCGAGGACAATTCCGGCGGATGATTGAACGGGCCGAACAGATTGCGCTGCGCAATCACCTTCTGGTACTGCTTAACGTCGTCATGCGCGAGGCGCCCCGAGACCGCGTCGCTGAGCCGGTCGTCGCGATCCGCACCGGGCAGCACGAGGGCCGAGATCGTGAAGTTAAAGCGAAATCCGGCCGCCTTTTCGTCGGGCGTAATGCTCATCGTGTGAATCTTGTGCAGATGATCGCGCCGATAAAACGAGTACAGAAACTGCGTCAACTGCTCCATGTCTCCGCGGGCGCTGAGCGTGTAAGAGAGCGCCCGATAGCTCGCCTTACGACTTTGCCGCCCAACGGATCGGCTGGTGCTTTTGAGGTCGACGTCGCTCAGGCCGCTACTCTGCACGGCGTCGCGCAGCCAATTCAAATAGAGCGAGCGGGCTAACTCGACGCCGGAAGGAAGCGATCGGGCCCGCCATCGCTTCAACTTGGCGGCGGCCTTGCGACCTTTCGACAGCTTGCGATCTTGGGCACCAACGCTTTGGCGAAGCTGTGCAAGTTGCTGCTCTTTTGTGGTCAGCGACTCGTCGAACTGCACCAGCGCATACAGCCCGATGGCCATCGCTACGATCGCGGCGATGGCGATCATCATCATTCTTTGTCGGCGATCGGTCGGCATCATTTGCCTCCCTGCGACGTGCGGGATGTACTCTTCGCTGAGGCAGGCTTCTTGCGACGGCGAACCGCCTGCTCTGCTTCGTTGAGCACAATCACACGCGCGCTGAACTCTCGGCCGTAAGTGCCGAAGGGCTTCTCTCCGCGGATCACCTTGCTCGATAGCGGTTGATACTCGTGGCGATCATCGCGCGAGCGCCGATGCAAATCGGCGAGCGTCGCATCGCCGTCGGCGACGCCTGCGAGAGATATGCTGCCGCCACGCGGAATCGAGGAGACCGACAGCTTGGTGAGCATGGCATGCTGGGCCGGCGGAAAACTGGCCCGTCGCTGCGGCTCGTCGGGCCGCGACATGTCGTACAATTCGTCGAGCCAGACGGCATCTTGCGCGACCCAACTTCGCTCGATTTGATCGACTTTTTTGGTCAGCGCCACGGCCGACTTGACCGCTTTATCCTGGTCGCCGAACGTGCGGTTCAAGTCGGCGATGTCCGCCTTGAGCTGCCACAGCGTCAGCATCGGCCAGAGGGCGATCAGCAGCACGACCGACAACGCGGCGCCGCCGATCAAGGCGTATTTGCGCCGTTGGCTGGGTGGCTCGGGTTTTTGGCGGGGGTTAAGGAAATCAATCGCGTGCCGTTGCTCGTCGGCCTCTTCCAACAACATGCCCAGCAGCGGCGCGAAACGGCCCGGATGTTGCGGCGGAGCCTTCTGCACGCTACGGGCCACGTCGACGGCGACGACCGGGTCAAACCGCTTTACCGAAATATCCAAGTCAGCGGCGATGCTCTCGGCCAGTGCCTCGTGTTCGTTACGGCCGCCGCACAGATAGATCGCCTCGACCCGCTCGCCGCCCAATTGGTTTTGCGCGGCGGCAATCGTGCGACGAATCTCGCCCACCAGGGCGCGGGTCTGCTGCGGCGTGCCATACTCGCCGGGCAAACGCACGGTGCGCGGCAGCACCACGTCGTCGTCGACCAACACAGTCAGATCGGCCTCGCCCGTAAGCAAATCAACCAACATGCGAATCCGCTCGGGCGCCTCGCTACGACGTCGCCGCAGCAACGAAGCCGCGGCGAAGGGCCGCAGCACCAGCCGGCTCGGCTTGAGATGGGCCTGCTCGCACGTCTTTTGAATTTGCTGAACCAACTCCGGCGAAATCGCGGCGGCCAACACCTGCTGCCCTTCGTCGCCCTCGCTGGCTAACGGCACGCCCTTGCCGGTTAAGAGAACAAAGTCGAGCGGCCAGTCTTCGTCGAGCGTCGTGAATTCTCGCAGCGCCGCAAATCGCACCAGATCCGGCAGCTCATCCTCGGGCGCCGGGGGCAGCGAGAGACGTTTCAATTCGATGCCCGGACGCCCAACCGCTACCAACGTCGTCGTGGGGCTGATGTGCCGGGCCGCTAGCGCCGCGGCGATCTTCTCACCCACCACGCCCTGGTCATCGCGCAGAGTCGTCCCCGACGATCGCAGATCGATCGCGAACGCTTCCTCGACGACCACGCGGCCGGCGCGGGGATTACCGACGACGACTCGCGCCTCGAAGTTGTCCCATTCTAGGGCAATGATTCTGGCCATGGTGATGTGGAATTGGGGTGTGCGCGGGGCGCGACCAATGGTCGCGGCTTTACATGTGCGAGTTATTCGTCCGAACTCACGCCCAGCCAGGACAGCGGGTAGCCGCGGCCGAGGTGGCTGATATCTCTCCAGAATAACACCCGGGGAACGTCGCTGGTAGCGTCGATTACGGTTTCGATGCGAAACGACGGGCCGCCTTTGTCGAAATACCCGACGATTTGTGCCCGATAGACTCGTCCGCCACCGGTGACGAAGGGCATCAGCTCTTTCATTTGGTCGAGATCGACGATGCCCTCAGACAGCAGCCACGTCTCGTGCCGCCGCTCGGGCCGTTCGTCGGTCACCTCGAAGTCGCGCGTGCTAATGATCTCGTCGACCGTTTCCGGCTCCAGCCCGGGGATGCCTAGCAGCACGGTCCGCGGCGCCTGGTTGATGTTGATGCGGCCGGGGATGGTCGGCTGCGGATTGACCGACAGATGATCCATCAGCAGCGGCAGAAAAAACCGCATCGCAATCGGGTTGTCGGGAAACGGGGTCTTCAACACGACTCGTTCTTGCCGGCCGTCGTCCCCGGGAAAGCTGGGCCGCACGTCCGGGCCGACCAGATCGAGCACAGTCTGCAGCTTGACGCTGCCCGGGCGTTTCAAATCGAGCTTGCGGCTACCGATTCGTTCGCCTCGCTGGCTGCCGTTGTACGGCCCGGCTTGTCGATAGGCGACGATGAACGTGGCCATCTCCGCTCCCAGGGCCTCTTCCAAGTCGGCGTGCAGCTTTTCCAGGTCGTCGCCATTGACGTCGATCTTGGCCGTGCCGTCGGGCCGCAGGTTGCGTTCGGCGCTGTAGAGCGTTAGGTAGGCGGCCCAGCCGTGATTGAGCGCGCCGTCGGAATTGTCGACGCCGCCGACCGTGGCGGAAAATTCCTGCTCATTCAGTTCCAGCGAATGGTTGAGATTCCAATCGGCCCCCAGCAGCAACTCCGGCGTCACACCCTTGACCAGCAGCAACTCCTCGATCGTCTCCAGCGGACCGTTCTTCGGCGCGTAGGGCGGATTCAGCCCGGAGTAGTAGTCGATTTCGGCCCCAAACTCCCGCGTCTCGTCGTCCGGGTCGATCCAGTCGAGAATCGCGTCGGCAATATCCGGCGATTCGCTCATGCCGGGCAAAGCCATCAAGATCCGCCGACCGCCGCCCTCTTCAGCCGCGTCGGCCACCAGCAGCGTGTTAAGGTTCACCCGGGCCGATTCGTCTTCCAGGCCGAAACGCGCCCCGCCGATCATGCCGTCCTCCTGAACCGTCGGCGCGACGATGCTGAAATTACAGCGCCGCCGACGATCATCGTCGTCGAGCCAGTTCGCCGCATAAACTTTTCCCTGTTGAAACGCCGCCGGGTTGTCGTAAATGCCGCCCTGGTCTTTGATCAACTCCTCGTCCTGAGCCAAAAACGCCAGCAGCATGTCGATGCCCGAATCGGTCGCCACGCGAGCTTGCACCTGCCGGCCGTGCAGCCGGGTTGCCAGATACTCGCTGCGCATCAACTCGGCAAAAGTCATCGCCACCAGGCTAAGCAAAGAAACGACGACAAGCACAAGCAACAAAATGGCTCCACGGCGGTGTGTCATGGCTGCACCTCCTCACCGCCCGTGTCGACGTCTTCCGGCACATCGCCCTCGCGGCGATCGGGCAAGTGGACAACCAGGCTATAGGTGCGGCCCTCGCCTTCATTGGTCGCGGCGCTGTTGCTGCCCAATAGGCCGCTGGGCTTCTTGGTCGAGACAAACTGCAACTCGATCTTGACGGCCACCGGCAGCGCGCCGCGCTCATCGGAGTCCCATTCGGTGACCCAGCCGTTGGCCACGACGCCGTCGAAGTAGCTGAAGATGATTGACTTGACCTCCGGGGCAATGGGAGATCCGCCCGACAGGTCGAGCGTGCCGTTTTGGTTGGCCCAGCGGGTGACGGCCCGAGCCAGTTCGACGCGCATCAGGCCGGTGGACGTGTCGATGGTGTTTGTCGTGCCGGCGGCCGTGGTTTCGACGAAATAGGTCACGGTCTTGACGTCGCTAAGATGATCGGCCGGCCCCGTGACGGTCGCCGCCTGTAGCGACGGATCGTACTGATCGCGGCGTGGCATCCGGCTGACATCGACTTGCAGCCAGTCGGATTGGCCGCGCAGTCCGGGAATGGTCGGCGGGGCGACCGATTGGGTCTCGACCTCTTCGGACGTCGTGATCGTTTCCCCGGTCGGCGAAAATGCGATCGACAAGACCTGCCCTCCTCCTCCGCCACCGCCCGACGACGGCGAGCCCGCGCCGGCCAGCGCCATCAACGAGGACGTATCGGGTGGATTGTACAAAACCGCGCCCCGCACGTCGTCCGCGATGCGCCGCAACAGCGCCCGGGCGAGCTGGGCCTCTTCGATCTCCTGCTGCCGGCGGCCGACCACGCGGAGGTTAAAGTGCATCGCCGCGGCGAGCGTCGCCAGCACCAGCGAACTGATGGCCAGAGCCAGCAGCACTTCGAGCAGGGTCAGGCCGCGACGGCGGGGAAATGACGAATGACGAATGACGAATGACGAATGAATGACAAATGACGAAGCCGGAAGAGAGTGCGGGCGCAGGCGCGTCTTGCGTTTCTCGACCCCCGGCGTTCGGACATTCGACATTCGTGTTTCTTTCGTCATTCTGATTTCGTCATTCGTCATTCGTCATTCGTCATTCGTCATTTACTGGGTCTCCTCCGGCAATTCCGCGTTGACATCGCGAATCCACCGCATCAGGGTAAACTGAATCGGTTTTTTTCTTTCCGGCACATTTTCCACGAAGGTCACTCGCAGTCGCACGACGCCTTCCAGCCCGTCAATCGGTTCCAGGTCGACCGAATAGAGCCAATCGCCGTCTTCGGAAACTACGCCGGAGACCACGGCCTGGGGCTCGATGCCGGCGCTGATCTCCGCCAGCTTGCTCTCACACAAAAGCTGCGCCTCGGTCTCGCGCCGCGCCTTCATGCCGTAGCGCGAGCCGCGCAAGGCGACCGAGTAGATCATCCCCAGCGTGATCGACAGCACGGTCATCGCCAGAATGACCTCCATCAGCGTGAAGCCTTGGCGGCGTTTCATTGCGGTAACTCCTCGGCGGTGAACCAATCGGTCACACGGGCCACGCCGGTCAATCCGCGGAGTTGGATCGTAATGTACTTGCCGCGCTCATTCTTGATGGTCACCTCGGCGGTCGAGGTGGTGCCGTCGGGATAGAACAGAATGTCTTGGAACTCAGGGTCGACGGTCCCGCTGACCATGCCGGCTGCGACGGACGCCGCTCGCGAATCGACCAGCGCATTGCTGGCCACGAAGGTCATGCCCTCGGGCAATTGTTTCGCGCCGCTTTGGTCGTCTTCTAATTCGGCGAGCATCAGCAGCTCTTCATCCGCGACGCTGCCCGCTTCGACATAGGCGTCGAGATCTTCGGCCCGCCGCACGGCGTAAGATCGCTGGCCCGGGTCGCAGCGGACGATCTGCTGCACGCCGCTGGACATCGCCTCGACGCGGGCGGCGCCAAATTCGGTGCGCATCTGATCGGCCGCCGCCTTAAGCCGCCGCGTCTCGAAGGCGGTGCGCAGCGCCGGCCAAGCCGTGGCGGCGACGACGAGCAAGATGGCAATGACCAGCGAGATTTCCAACAGGGTAAAGCCCTGTCGATGCGGCGCTCCGTGGCGGGTGTTATTACTCACGACGATTTATCGGTTGGCGTTCTGTGTTTCCTTGGAAGAGCGAACATCGTCGTCGCCGCCTTGCGTCTTATCGGGTCCATTGGATCTGATCAGAAAATCCTCTCCGGCCCCCTGTTCATAATAGTATTCCTGTCCCCACGGATCGATCGCCGGCGCGTTCAAATAACGTTCATCTTGGTCTGCCGGCTCGTAGAGGATTGTCAGGTTTTCCGGAAGATGGCCGTTATCCAACAGGTAGGCGTCCACGGCTATTTCCACGGTCCTAATACCATCCTTCGCGGCGCTTTTCAACGCCCGCTTGTGAAAGGACATATAGGCCAGCCCTGACGCCGAGGCGAGCACGACCAAGATCGCCATCACCAGCATGATTTCCATCAGCGTAAAGCCGCCCGGACGACGTTGTGTATTCCTCTTTCTCATCGGATTCTTCTCCTGCATCAACGGATTGTTTTGCACGCGGATCATTATAGCACCTCGCTCATTTTGAACATTGGCATCAACAGCGCCAGGGCCACGATCAGCACGGCCCCGGCGAGAATCAACAGAATCAATGGCTCCAACATCCGCACGAACAGCTCCAACCGCCGCCAAGTCTGCTTTTCCAGCGAATCGGCGATGTCTTTCAGAACGCTGTCCATGTTGGCGGCCTCTTCCGAGACGGCGATCATCTCAACCACCGTCGAGGGGAACTGCCCGCTGGCGGCCAGCGGCGCGGCCAGCGATTCGCCGGCGGTGACGTTTTCGGCCGCGTCGGTGATGGCCCTTTGCAGTACCCGGTTGCCGGTCGCCTCAGCGCTCACCTCCAGCGAGCGAATGATCGGCACGCCGTTGTGCAGCATCGTTCCCAGCACTCGGCAGAATCGCGACACGGCCATGTTGCGAAAGATCGTGCCGACCACCGGCAGCTTTAGTTTCACGCGGTCGCGCAGCAGGCAGCCTGCGTCGGTTCGCAGCAGCATCGACACGTATGCCCCGACCGAGCCAAGCACCAGCAGAATCACCAGCCCCCACCAACCCCGCAGCGCCGCGCTGAGCGCCATCATCCATTCGGTCAGCACCGGCAATTCGCCGCGCTCTCTCAAGCGGGCGAACAAATCTTCAAATTGTGGAACGAAGAACACCACAAGCACGGTCACGACCAGCGTGCCAAAGACGGCCACGACCAGCGGATAGGCGACGGCGCCCAGCGTGCGGCTTTTCAGGTCTTGCTGGTTTTCCGTGAACTCGGCAACCCGCTCCAGAGCTTCTTCCAGGAAGCTGCCCTCGCCGCCGGCGCGGATCATGTTGATGGCCATTTCGCCGAAGACCTGGGGATACAACCCCAGCGCCTCGGCCAACGTGGCCCCATCTTCCACCCGCGCGGAGACTTCGCCCAGCACGAAACGTAGGCCCGAATGCGAGGTTTGATCTCGCAACAGCTCGAGCGACCGCAGCAGCGGCACGCCGCTGCGCAGCAGGCTGGAAAGTTGATTGTAAGTGATGGCCGCCAGTTGAGGTCGGACGCGCTTGAACTTGCCGCGGGCCGCCTTGACCTCCTCGGCCTTTACCTCCAGTGGATACAGCGCGCGGGCGTCCAACAGCGCCAGCGCGTCGCGCTGGCTGCCGGCGGAAACCCGACCGTTGACCTTCTGGCCCTTTCGGTCGCGCGCGATGTATGTGAAGTCGGTCATGATTTGTGGCACCGGCGTCCCGCCGGTGGTCGATACAATTCACCGGCGGGACGCCGGTGCCACGGATTAACCGCTGATGGTATTACTCTTTGTAACGCGAAGCACTTCATCGACGGACGTTTGTCCGTGGAGAACTTTGATCCAGCCGTCCTGGCGCAGCGTGCGCATGCCTTGCTTCTCGGCCGCCTTCTGCAATTCCCAGGTGTTGGTCCGGTCGTGGGCCAATTGGCGAATCGTATCGGTCGTCACCAACAATTCGTACAGCCCGATGCGGCCCTTGTAGCCGACCTGCCGGCACGCGCGGCAGCCGGCGGGTCGATACAGCGGCTGGCCGCTCTCGCGCAGCGTCTGCAACGGAAAGTCCCGCGGCAAGTCACCTTCGTCCGGCTGATATGCCTCGCGGCATTTCTTGCACAACGTGCGCACCAGCCGCTGGGCCATCACTGCCTCGACCGTGCTGGCCACCAAAAACGGCTCGACGCCCATGTCGACTAGCCGCGTGTAGGCCCCGGCGGCGTCGTTGGTGTGCAGCGTGCTGAACACCAGATGCCCGGTCAGCGAGGCCTGAATCGCGTTTTCGGCCGTCTCGCGATCGCGGATTTCGCCCACCAACACGATGTCCGGGTCGTGCCGCAAAATGCTCCGCAGGGTGTTGGCAAACGTCAGCCCGATCTTCGTGTGGACCTGAATCTGGTTGATGCCTTCCAGTTGATATTCGACCGGGTCTTCGGTCGTGACGATCTTGATCTCGTCACTTTTGATCTCCAGCAGCGAGCTGTACAGCGTTGTCGTCTTTCCCGATCCGGTCGGGCCGGTCACCAAAACGATGCCGTGCGGCAGGCGAATCAGCTCGCTGAACTTAGCATGCAAGTCGGGCTCCATGCCGAGCTTGTCCAGGTCCAACTCAACGGCGCCCTTGTCCAACAATCGCAGCACGACGCCTTCGCCGCTGATCATCGGGATGACCGACACGCGGACGTCAATGTCGCGGCCCGAGACGCGAAGTTTGATCCGCCCGTCTTGCGGCAGCCGCTTCTCGGCGATGTTCATCCGCGACATGATCTTCAGCCGACTGATGATGGCCGCCTGAAACTGGGCGATCTCCGGCGGAACTGGCTGCGGCTGTAGGATGCCGTCGATGCGATAGCGGACGGTTAGCCCGGCTTCGAGCGGCTCGATGTGAATGTCGCTTGCCCGCAAGTTGATCGCTTCGAGCAGAATCTCGTTGACCAGCCGAACAACGGAGGCCTCCTGGGCCATTTCCGAAAGCTCCGAGCCATCGGTCTCAATCTCGTCGAGCAATTCGACCGTCTGTTCGGCCGATTTTTTCGCCAGCAGGCCCTCGATGGTTTCGCTGCCGACGCCGAGATGGGCCTTGATCAGCCGGTCGATCTCGTCGCGCCCGGCCAGCACCGGCTGCACCGAGAGATTCATCGAGGCGGCCACTTCATCGAGCGGATACAAATCGAACGGATCGCTGGTGGCCACGACAATCGACCCGTTGTCGCGGCGAATGGGAAACAGGGCCTGTCGGTGGATCGCCCGCTGGGGAAAATCTTCGAGCAGCGACAGATCGACGTCGGTCTCGCTCAGATCGATGAAATCGAGGCCGACTTCCTCGCCGATGGCTCGCAGGGCGTCGTGCTCGGTGACGAAGCCCAGCCGCACGGCGACCTGGTCGAGGCGCGCATTATCCTCCTGCGCATCGCGGGCGCGCTGCAGTTGCTGCTCGTTGAGCAGGCCGCGTTTGAGGAGGATGTTGCCGGCTTCCATAGGTTTTAGGTTTTAGGTTTTAGGTTTTAGGTTTTAGGTTTTAGGTTTGAGGTTTGAGGTTTGAGGTTTGAGGTTTGAGGTTTTAGGTTTGAGGGGTTGAGGAAGACAAGCGGACAGGATAACGAGATGGACGGAAGTCTGTTGATCGTTAATCCTGTCAAACTCTCTTCGTTCCTCACTTCCTCAAGCCTCACTTCCTCAAGCCTCCTACGCTTCA
>JADFKK010000331.1 GCA_022564995.1 Planctomycetota bacterium
CTTACGAATTGAAATGCTGGAAGATCGCCGGGTGCTTAGCACGATCTCGGGGGTGGTTTGGGATGACTTGGACGGGGACGGGGTGCGCCAGGCGGCGGAGCCGGGGCTGCCGGATCGGGCGGTCTATTTGGACGCCAACGAAAACGGCCGGCTGGACGCTGGGGAAGCGACCACCACGAGCGATGCGGCGGGCGGTTACACGTTCGCCGGATTGCCCTCGGGCAACTACACCGTGCGACAAGCGCTCCAGCCCGGCTGGCAGCAGACCTTGCCCGCGGGCATTGTGCGCGCCGAGGTGGTTGACCAGTGGGCTGAAGTGTTGGCGCCATTTGATCCTACAAGCGGCGATCATCTCAATTTCGGACCGGACGGTGACTTGTATTTGGGCGGCTATCGATTCGACGGCGTGACCGGCGATTTCATCGACCGCTTTCTTGATGGGCCAGCCAACCGCGTGACATTCGGTCCCAATGGCGATCTGTATGGGATGATCTTGGGGCCGGAACAATATATCCATCGATTCGACGGCACAACGGGCCAGTTTTTCGACGTCTTTGCCCAAGTCGAAGGGCAACCGGAGGCGATGACGTTCGGTCCTGATGGTGACATCTATGTCTCAGATCATAACGGGCGGGTTCTCCGATATGATGGCGTTTCGGGTGCTTCTCGGGGTGACTTTGTTTCTCGGTTTAGCGGCGGTCTGCAATATCCGAAAGGCCTGACCTTTGGTCCCGGCGGCGATCTGTTCGTCACCATCACTGACGGAGAACCGAATACCGGGCGGATTTTGCGCTATGACGGTTCGACGGGCGCGTTCCGGGGACAGTTTGTCATCACCGGGAGCGGCGGTCTATATTTTCCGGCCGCGATAACCTTCGGTCCCGACGGGGATCTTTATGTAGTCGACGGAGACCCCGATGTTGAAGGCCACGACATCCGCGTGCTGCGCTACAACGGCACAACGGGCGCCTTCATGGGCGTCTATGTACAGACCAGGAACTCGCCCGGTTTCGGGGGTCGCGGGCTCACTTTCGGCAGCCAGGGTGATTTGTACCTTGACGTAAACGGCGAGGGGATTCTTCGATTCCAAGGTTCTTCGGGCGATCAACCTGGAGAACTGATCGACGTGTTCTCCCCCTCAACCCAGGTGTTGAGGCCGCGGGATTTCAGCTTCGGCCCCGACGGAAACGTCTATGTCAGCTCGACGGTGAGCGACACGATCGAGCGCTATAACCCGACGAGCGGAGAGTACCTTGGTGTGTTCGTCGCTTCCGGCGCCGGCGGATTGGACTTTCCCACCGGCAACGCCTGGAGCCCGGACGGCAATCTTTATGTGGCCAGCGCCGAGACCGATGAGATTCTCCGGTACGACGGGGCGACCGGCCGCTTTTTGGGCGAGCTAGTGACCGCCGGCCGGGGCGGACTTGATTATCCGGTCGGAATCGAGTTCGGACCGGACGGGCGCCTGTATGTCGCGAGTTCCAAGACCGACGAGATTCTCCGCTACGACGCGGCATCCGGCGAGTTCGCGGGCGCGCTGGTCTCCCGCGGCAGCGGCGGGCTGGATGCACCGGCTGCCTTCACGTTCGGACCCGACGGGGCACTTTACGTGGGTAGCGATAGCTCTTTTGTGAAGAACGACGTGCTGCGTTACGACGGCACCACCGGAAAGTTCACGGGCGTCTTTGCCCTGGTTCCCAGCGGGCGGCCTTACGGACTTGAGTTCGGCCCGGACGGAAATCTTTACGCAGGCCGCTGGAGCAATCCGAACGGCGTGCTGCGATTCGACGGCGAAACCGGCGCCCTGATCGACGAATTCATCCCCAGCGGATTTGGCGGCTTGACCCAGACCAGCTTCGTACATTTTGGTCCCGACGGCCTGCTGTATGCCTCCGGCCGCGACTCCGGCCTGCATCGTTACGAGCTGATCGACCGCACCTGGAGCTTTTTGCTCGGCGATGAGCAGCACCGCGACAACATCAACTTCGGCAACCGCCGCGGCAGCAGCCCCACGCGGCTGGCTGGGACAAGTTTCGAGGAAGCTGGGCTGGGAGCCTTGGAGTTCGCGCCCGGCCCGGGCGATCAAGAGCTTGGTTTCACCCGACTGATCGACGCCAACAACGA
The DNA here is from genome assembly GCA_022564995.1 of Planctomycetota bacterium. Classification (GTDB taxonomy): domain Bacteria; phylum Planctomycetota; class Planctomycetia; order Pirellulales; family JADFKK01; genus JADFKK01. The sequence continues at coordinate 2,125 of JADFKK010000331.1, forward strand.
CGGCACGTTCGGCGACGAGGATTTCGGCGGAGTGTATGGCGTCGTCGATGCGAGCGACAACCTAACGCAGCCGTTTACGGACGGTTCGCAAGGCTACGAAACGACCGGCAGCAACGGCGGGGCGGCGCTCAATCCGCACACGCTGCTGACGTTTGACGCGGTCGATCTTTCCCCCGCGACCGACGTGGTGTTGTCGCTCGACGTGTTCGTGGCCGTGCGAGGTTACGAGACGACCGACCTGCTCAAGATCACGGTCGAGGCCACGCGCGGCGACCAGACCGATCTGCTGACCGTCGTCGAACTCAACGGGCGGACCAGATTGACGCCGGCCTAGGTGTCGCCCAGGGCCAGTGGACCACGCTACGGCTGCCGATTGACGACCGATATCAGCAGGCCACCCTACGGATCGAAACCAGCACGAACGCCACCAGCCTGGGCGAAGGCTTCATCTTCGACAACATCGTGTTCCGTGGATTCTCGCTCGGCCCGGCCGAAGACCTGACCGGCAACGGATTTGTCGACTTTCAGGATTTGACCGTGTTGTTGGCGAACTGGAACCAAGATGTCACGGCGGCCGAGGGGAACCTCGTCAACCCGCTGACCAGCGTGGTCAATTTCGAGGATCTGACCGTCTTGCTCGCCGCCTGGACCGGGCCGGGTGGGGCTGCTTCGCCGCCAGGGGAGCAGGCCGTTCGTAGTGACCGCATTCATGCGGTCGATCAAGACCCGATGAATCGGGGACTCCAACAAGACCCGATGAATCGGGGACTCCAACAAGACCCGATGAATCGGGTCACTACGAGCGCTGGGGCGGAGACGTCTTCGGCGGCGGAGAATCACCAGCGCCGCGGCAAGCCGGCGGCCTACGCGCGCCACAACCCACTCCGCCGCCTGCAAGCCGCGGCGGTCGATCGGGCGCTGGTCGAGCAGTCGCCGTCGACGCTGGCGAGGCGCACCTCGGCGTTCGTTCGTCGTCGCAGGTAATGGCGACAAAAAGCGAAAAGGCCCGGCGCCCAAGTGATTACGGCAAAAGAGGTTGCCGATTCTCGCGGGGCGGATTATGCGAAAATCAGCTCGCCGCCTTTGCAAAAAAAATCCGGAAGGCGGAATCACCGGCGGCTAGCGCCTTGCCGCTTACCCCAGCGGCTCAAACAACACCACGCTGGCGGTGAATCCGTGGAGGAAGTTTTGGCCGCCGATGGGACCGATTTCGCCTTGGGCGAAGAAGCCGGCGAGCGGGATGTCGCCGAAGGTCTCTTGCAACATCGCCGCGTCGTGGTGCGGCTGATCGAACAACTGCGTGCCGCGACCGTTGCAGGTGAACAGCAGCGCCCCGGCCGGCGAACGCTCCAGCGCGACGGCTGCCCGGCCGAGCAGTTCTCGCAGATCTTCGTCGGCCGTTTTGTCGTCGCGAAGATGAAACTGCACGGTCTGACCGGCCCGGACGTAGTCGCCGATGGCGATGCTGCCATCGGACGTATCGGCGGCGATGACGTTTTTCACCAAAAAATCACCGCGGTGAAACTCGCTCTGGTATTCGTTGATAACCCGGCCGATGTGCAGCCCGCGCTGCAAGAGCTGTTTTTCGTGCGTGGGCAGCGTCTCCAACAATGCCTGCAACCGAGCCAGCGGAGGTTTTCCACCCAGGGAATATATCTCGTTATGCTCGGCCTTGGTGATGACCCAGCTTTGACCGATCGGGCGGCAGCCTTGCGAGACGACGGTGTGAATTTTCACTCCGCCTTCGATCAGCACGGCCACGGCCCCCGTGTCGAGTTCCTCGCCGCCAAAGAATAGGCGGTTTTCGCTCGGCGCCAGTCCGCCACTGGCCATGCCACCAAACACGGCCGTTTGCGGATGGTCGTTGTTGAGCCGCTCGAGCAGCACGTCGGCCGGAAACGAAAACGGCTCAGCCAGCAGCAGCAGACCGCTGCCATCGGCCCAGGTGTCTGCCAGCGACGCCGGCCATCCGACGAACGATCCGCCGGCGCCGTTGCGCTGATACTCCAGGCGCATCGGCGTGAGCGTCGAACCCGGCAGCGAAGCGAGCCACAGAGAAATCGCCGGCTCGCCTTCGATTTCGCGGGCGCCGCCCAACACGGCCTGGCCCACACAGCCGACCAACATGCGGCTGCCGATTTGCCGCTGAACCTCTTCGGCGATTCGCCCGAACGGCGGCCCGTGATGTTTCGAGACGAACAACACGGCCAAATCTGCCGGCGCGGCCGACGGTTCGACGGCCAATTGTTCAAGCACCTGACGGCAGACTTCGTCGACCGCGCGGGCCGTGTTACTTTCGGTCGACAACGCCGACGCAAAACGAACATTTGTCACGGTCGACTCTTGGGTGCTCGGAGTTAACGCAGGGTTGTACATCGCCGTTAAGCCTCGGCAGGTGTCGTATCGAGCCAGCGCTATGATACTATCAGCCGACGGCGCGTCATAGGAGGTCATAGGCGCCAACTGCAACATTTATGAGCGGCCAGAGGGGAGCGAAGCGGTTGCCAAGCCGCGGTGTAAAGCAGAGAATGAACCGTCCAGGGAGCCATCGGCCGCAACAGCCCCGCGAGGATCATGACTGACGCCCAACACGACGAGCCGCGCCAACTCGAAGTCACGACAACGTACCTGGCGATGCACGAGCCGCCGGAGGAGCCGCCGCGAGATCCGCCGGCCGGCGCGCTGCGCATCGCGCGCTGCCGGCCGCCGACCGTGTCGTTTTACCGCTACCTGTACAATGCGGTGGGCGAAGATTGGCTGTGGGTCGATCGCCGCCGAATGACCGACGATCAGTTGATTGAGATCATCCACGATCGCCGCGTCGAAGTCCACGTGCTGTATTCTTCCGGAAGTCCGGCCGGCTTCGCGGAACTTGATCGCCGTCGCCCCGGAGAAATTGAGCTGGCCTACTTCGGTTTATTGCCGGACTTCGTCGGACAGGGACTCGGTTCGTATCTGCTCCGTTGGGCCATTCAAAAAGCATGGTCGTACAAGCCCGAGCGTTTTTGGCTGCACACCTGCTCGCTCGATCACCCCCGGGCGCTGCGGGCTTATACATCGGCGGGGCTCGTGCCGTATAAGACAGAGACGCAGCGGATTGAGAATCCGCGGTATCTGGGATTGATGTGAAGGAGAGAAGGAGAGAGAGGGCGGCGAAACCCCAGGCTTCCGCCAGGGGCTATACGCTTTTGTGTAGTGGAGTGAAATCTTAAATCCTAAATCACAAATCGTAAATCCAACATCCCTCACTCAAACGTCCGACAGATCATTCCGCCTTCGACTAGCAGCGTGGTGCCGGTGATAAAGGCTCCGGCGTCGCTGGCCAGCAGCATCGCTGGTCCGACCATGTCGATTACCTGGCCCCAACGCTTTACTGCCGTCAATTCCGCAAAGCTCTGTTTCTGCTCGTCGCTCAAAAGATTCATCGGCAAGTCGGTCATTACGGGACCGGGGGCGATGCAGTTGACCGTGACGCCCGAGGGGCCGAGTTCTAACGCGTGTGCCCGCGTCATGCCAATCAGCGCCGCTTTGGTGGCCGAATAGGCACCGCGTCCCGGGTTCGACGCCAACCCCATCACGCTCGACAGGTGAACGATTCGCCCCCAACCGTTTTCGATCATCCGCGGTGCCAGCGCGCGGGCCAGCCGCATGCAACTGGTCAGATTCAATTCGACAATCCGGTCCCAATCGTCGTCGTCGATGTCGACCAAATTCTGCGGCACATTGCTGCCGGCGCTGTTGATCAGAATATCGATCTTGCCCAGCGTCCGGATCGCCCAATCAGCCAGCGCATCGACCGCCGGGCGATCGTTCATGTCGCACACCCGCACCAAGACCTTGACGCTCAGCCCATCGCCCACTTCGGCCGCTGCGGCCGCTAACTCGTCTTCCCCTCGGGCCACCAGAATCACGTCCGCCCCCGCCTCGGCCAACGCCCTCGCGATTGCTTTTCCGATTCCCTTGCTCCCGCCGGTGACCAGCGCAGCGCGGCCGGTTAAGTCAAACAGATCGTGAAACGACATCGATCTTGGTCTCCCTGGGTTGTGATTCGATGCAAGCTAGCGTCGAGACAAGACAAATCGTGCCGACCGCAGCAGCAGACGGTCCGCCGCCGTAGTTTGGCACGAAACGAGCCGGCTTTCCATCGGCCCCATCGACCATCATGCGACGTGTTTCCTTCTTTTTGAGTCAACGTCCGCAATCGCCGGCCCGGGTGACCTGGACAAGCCGGCCAGTCCGTCTAAAATAGCCTGATCGTCGCTCGCGCCCCCGCGCCGCGACAAACGGGGCGTGGCTCAGCTTGGATAGAGCGCTGCGTTCGGGACGCAGAGGTCGCTGGTTCAAATCCAGTCGCCCCGATTTGTTCTAAGTCGCCAACACCAAGGCACTTACGAGTTTGACGTAGAGACCGCTTTTCTACAACTCTGACGCAAACATTAGAGATTTCGTCAGAGTTTCCGCCCGGAGCATCCTACCCTTAAACGGAGGTGTTCCGTCATGGCGCGTAGAAAACCGCAACCTTGGTTTCACAAACAGTCCGGTAATTGGAAGGTCCAGATCGGCCGGAAGCAAACCAATCTAGGCCCAAACGAAGAGGCGGCTTGGGACGCTTACCACAAGCTAATGATCGCTGCCCCGGGGGCCACAAAAGACCCGACGCTCTACGAAGTGTTCAACCGCTATCTCGCATTTTGTGAAGCGAAGCGGGAGGCGAGCACGTTCTCGAAAATGCAACGCCACTTGAAGCGGGCGGCCGTGCATCTTGGCAAGAGAATCAGGGTTTCAGAGCTTGTTCCGGAACACATGTACGATTGGATCGACCGGGAATATGCCGACTCTTCCTCGACATACCAGAATGATGCCATATCGGCAGTCATCGCGGCTATCAACTATTGCAGGCTGCCGAATCCGCTGCATCAAATGGAAAAGCCGACTCGGCAACAACGGGAATTCTATCTAATGCCGGAACAATGGCAGCCATTGGTTGATGCCGTCAGTGACAAACGATTTCAAGACTACTGCCTTTTTGGCCTTCACACCGGCGCGCGGCCGCAAGAGATAGGCCGCATGGAAACCCGCCATTACGAACAAGAGAACAGCCGGATCGTGTTCCCAAAGCAAGAATCAAAAGGAAAGAAACGCCCACGATTTATTTACTTGGATGATGTCGCGAAGGAAATCGTAGAACGCAACCTACGCTCCGATGGGACGATCTTGCTCAATCAAAAGGGGAACGGTTGGAATAAAGACAACACCAATTGCCGTTTCCGTCGCCTGAAAAAGAAACTCACAATGCCGGAAATCGTGGCCTATACGCTTCGCCACTCGTTTGCAGTCTGGAAGCTAATGGAAGGCGTGCAAGTTTCCATTGTGGGCGCTTTGATGGGGCACGTGGATTCCCGGATGGTCGAAACCCGCTACGGCCACATTCAAAGTAACAAGGCGTTGATGCTGGCCGCTAGCCAGACAGATAGTCCCTTGGCGCAGCCACCTCAGATTGCCTCATAAAGTTGTCAAGGTCGCTCTTGGCAATCCGAATCGTTCCCCGCCTTTCGCCGATACGGATATGGCGAAGGGTGCTTGCATCGCAGGCCGCATAGATCGTCTTGGCGCTGACGTTGAGGTGGGCGGCGGCTTGCTTAACCGTCAGGGGACCATCGACCGGCGGAGTCGACTTGTCGCCTTCGTGCCCATCCAGCCACGCCAAGAGGGATCGGAGAGCGTACAGCGCATCAGATTTTGTGAGCATGGCATCGGGGGCCGGCGCGTCGTATCCATGCTTGGCCGCGCGGATATATGCTTCGCGGACTGCATACGCGAAGTCTATTTGATCGTCCGGCCCGATGACGTAGAGGTGCTGGCCAGAGTCGTCATAGTCACACTCGGGGACCGATTCGATGCGTTCTATCTGAGTTGCAAGCCAAGCTTTCATCGTCGATCAGTCGTTGGGATTTGTAGAATGGACCAAGGTTATTAAGAGGCAAAACCTGCGCCACAATTGGGAATTCGCAATCTACGCCGAAACGCTGCAACCAGAATCATCGCGGCCGTTGACGTTGGGGCACAAAGACAACATTGGGTTTCCAAAATTCACCACTCCGATTCTGGCCGCGATGATTCTGGCCACGCCGAAACAGTTTGCGCCAACGCGGTTACTTTGGATTTTTCAAATTTTCAAATTTCTAAAATCCAAGATTGATGAGTTGCGCTCTGGGGACTCATACAAGACACGAATGCGACCCACCCGTCGTGGGGGTACTTTGCATTGCCGAATTTGGCGCCTGGGAAGGGCATCGCTATTGATACAACCCCTACAGGTGGTATATACTACAACATCAGACCCACCCGTCTGACCCCACCCCCGCCGAGACGGAGCAATCGTTGTAACTGCACCACTACAACAGTGATGATCCATACAACTCGACTCGGATTTGGTGACACGTCAGGTCGTCACCCGGCGATGCCCGTCGCGTTGTGGTGTGACGTGCAAACGTGTCCGCCGCTGTGCTCGCCGCACGCTGCATGACATACAGAACACGCTACGTCGCTCCGTCTCGGCGGGGCGCAAGGCACGTATTGCAGCTTACGTGTTGTGGTGTTCGTAAACTGTTCGGCGCTGGCTTGGCATGGCTCGCGACGGGGGCGGGACGACGGCGAGGCCAGCGGATGATACGCCAGGAACGATCAGCGCCTGCGCTGGGCGCGGTGTGTAGTGCCACCATGTTGTCTTTGGTAAACACCCAAACTGTCATTTATTCTACAGATTAGGCGACACTCATACGCATTTTGTGCTATAATAGAGGTAGATAGGCAATCACTAATCTACATGGCGAGCACACAAGATGAGCATCAAGGCACTAAGTTACATACGAGTCAGCGGCAAAGGTCAATTGAAAGGCGATGGCTTCCCCCGCCAACGACAAACGATTCGTGACTATTCCAAGTCAAACAAGATCGAAGTTATCGAGGAATACAAAGATGGTGGTGTCAGCGGAACCAAGGAAGTTGATGACCGCGAAGGGCTGGCCGCTTTGTTGGACCGTCTCGAATCCAACGGCATCCAATTGGTGCTTGTGGAACGCGCAGATCGGTTGGCTCGCGACCTAATGGTATCAGAAATCATTCTTGGTCAATTCCGCGAGTTGGGTGTCAAGGTCATAGCGGCTGATAGTGGGACCGATTTGACGGTCAGTGACGGCGACCCCACACGGAAACTTATTCGTCAAGTTTTGGGAGCCGTAAGCGAATTTGAGAAGTCGATCTTGGTCAGTAAACTTGCGGCTGCCCGTGCTCGCAAGCGACGGCAGGATGGGCGGTGTGAGGGCGTCAAGCCGTTTGGATATTTCGAGGGCGAAGATGAGACGCTTGAGCGGATCAAACAGTTGCGGCGCAAGCCGAGAGGGGGCAAGCGGCGTTCTTTTGCCGACGTGGCTAGGATGTTGAATGATGAGCGATGCTCAAGCCGGGCCGGTGGACCGTGGCATCGTGGATCAGTACATAAGATTTGCTCCGATCATGGGTGGTCATAATGAGCGATGACGATTTCTACATGATTATTGCCGGCTTGGAAGTTGACAGACGACGCCGGTTGCGATGAGCCGAGCGGCAAGGCATCGCTGATCGTTATGGCCATTGCGGCGCTTTTCTGGCTATTGGTCTGACCACGCCAAAGCGAAGAATCTTCGATTCTGACCTATTCTATTGCCGCGGCTGTCAACGTCCCTGTGGCTTGATTCCGAGCCGGGTGGGCAATCTTGACTCACACTGCTTCCGAAGCCCGTAGTGGCTCTGGTGGGCCTCTGGTGGCCTCTGGCGCTATTGCTACGTGGCCGGGCGCCGAGCCGGCTGCTTCGATTTCCCAATAACCCC